>NZ_JBMOWO010000057.1:0-8439 GCF_049310525.1 Pseudomonas sp. GZD-222 | reverse complement strand
GGGATACTTGTCTTTTTCACCTGTGGGGCTCGATGGCGGGGAAAACCCGCTCCTACAGAGACTGCACAGCCCCGGTGGGAGCGGGCTTGCCCCGCGAAGCGTCATCGAGTCAGGCCATCGCCGCCAGCATCAACTCCAGGTTCTGCACCGCCGCCCCCGAAGCACCCTTGCCCAGGTTGTCGAACACGGCGGTCAACAGCACCTGCCCATGGGCCTCGTTGGCAAACACCGCCAGGCGCAGATCGTTGCTGTCATTCACGGCTTGCGGGTCCAGCATTGGCGCGGCCTCGCCATGTTCCAGCGCCGCCACCTGTACGTAGCGCGAGCCATGATAATGCTGACGCAGGCACTCATGCAGGCGAGCTGCAGTCACTCCCGCCGGCAGCAAGCGCGTCTGCACGGCAATGGTCAAGGCAATGCCCTGGCGGTAGCTGCCATAGCTGGGCACGAACACCGGCCGCTCGGACAAGCCGGCATGCTGCTGGATCTCCGGCACATGCTTGTGATCCAGGTTCAGGCCGTACACCAGCACCCCTTGGGTTGACTCTGCCCCAGGTGTTTCGTGGCGCTCGACTGCGGCACGGCCACCGCCGGAATAACCTGACACCGCATTGACGGTCAGCGGGTAATCAGCGGGTACCAACCCGGCGCCCACCAACGGCCGCAACAAGGCAATGGCGCCGGTGGGGTAGCAACCGGGATTGCTCACCCGCTTGGCCTGGGCGATGCGCTCGGCCTGTTGCTCGTCGAGTTCTGGCAAACCATACACCCAGCCTGGGGTGGTGCGGTGCGCGGAGCTGGCGTCGATCACCCGCACATTCGGCTTGACGATCGCCGCCACCGCTTGCTTTGCCGCGTCGTCGGGCAAACACAAAATGGCCACGTCGGCGCTGTTGATCGCTTCGGCGCGACGCTGTGGGTCCTTGCGCTCGCTGGCGGGCAGGGTCAGCAGACGCAGGTCGTCGCGTCCGTGCAAGCGGGCGTGGATCTGCAGGCCGGTGGTGCCTTGGTCGCCATCGATAAAGACAAGAGGCTGGTGCATGGTGCTCTCAATGAATCAGGACTGGGAGTGCCTATGCTCGCGCCGATCTGGACGAAAGAAAATTTGAATATCATGATGAGTACATTCATAAATTCTGAATGATAAAAGCTCATGCGTGAAATCAGCCTCGACCGCCTGCGGACCCTGGTGGTGATTGCCGACCTCGGCTCATTCGCCCAGGCCGCTCGCGTCCTCAACCTGGCACCACCGACGGTCAGCCTGCACATTGCCGACCTCGAGGCGCGCATCGGTGCACCGCTGCTGTCGCGCAAGCGCGGACAGATCCATCCCACGGCAATTGGTGAAACCTTGCTTGAACGCGCGCGCCGGCTGCTGGCCGATGCCGAACAGGCGCTGGATGAAGTGCAACGCCAGGTTCAGGGGCTCAGTGGCCGCGTGCGCCTGGGGGCGTCAACCGGTGCCATTGCCCATTTGTTGCCGCAAGCACTGGATATTCTCGGCGTGCGCCATCCCGGCATCGATGTGCAGGTGCAGGTGCTGACTTCGCGTGAATCGCTGGGCCGTCTGCAGGACGGTACCCTGGACCTGGGGCTGGTGGCGCTGCCGCAAGCAGCGGTCAAAGGCGTGCAGATCCAGCCCTGGCGGCGTGACCCGATCATGGCGTTCATTCCCAGCAGCTGGGCGCCACCGTCGCGCATCACCCCCGCCTGGCTGGCCAGCCGGGCGCTGATCCTGAATGACAGCACCACACAGTTGTCGCGGGTGACCAGTGACTGGTTCGCCACGGCGGGCCTGCAGCCGGATGCGCGGATCCAGCTCAACTACAACGACGCGGTCAAGAGCCTGGTGGCGGCTGGTTACGGTGCTACCTTGTTGCCCCATGAGGCCAGCTCTCCGGAGCCTGACCCACGCTTGTGCATGCGTGCGCTGCGTCCGGCGCTGTGGCGCCATCTGGGCATCGCCAGTCGGCAGGGGCAGGTGGAACAGAGCACTGCTTTTGTCCTGCAGGTGCTGGTCGAGCTGGCGGCCCAGTCCAGCCGCTAGACCAGGCGCACGGCGGTGCCACGTTGCAGCCAGGCACGTTCACCCAGGCGCTCCTGGACAAAGGCCTGGGCTTTGCGCTGCAACTGGTCCAGATGACGGTCGCGTTGCTTCTCGGCATCGACCATGGCCCGTTTGCCATGTTGCTGGAGCAAGTAGGTATGAATTTGCTGCACTTCAAGCGTGCGGTAGATAGGCGCCACGTCGAGCATCGCCACCTGACCCTCACTGGCATGATCGTGGGTGTTCATCAGCACCTGCGGCCCGCGCGCGCCGATGACAGCAAAGCCCATGGCCTCGAAGTAGGCCACCTTGTTCACCGCGCACGCGAGTTCGGCATGCGGGTAGCGTCCGGTCATCTGCTGCAGCATGGCCCTGGCAATGCCCTGGCGGCGGTATTTGCTGTGCACGGCAAGGTAGGCAACCGTGCACGCCTCGGCATCATGCTGTACGGGCAGGTACAGCAGAAAGCCGATGACGGTCTGGTCGCGTGGGTCGGCGGCCACGATCAGTTCGACGGACAGGCCGCGTGATCCGGCCATGGCTTCCAGGTACTGGTGGACTTCAAGGCCGATACCGTACTGGTAAAGGTTGTACAGCAGATTGCTGGGGGGCAGGCTGAGCGCACTGATGTCGGTCAGATAATCGACCACCATTTGCAGGATCTGACTCTTGATCGACTCCTCGGGCGGGGCGACAAAGTGGGTGAGGGCGAACATGAGGGGGAGAACTCCAGACGAAAAAGCGTGGAGCCAGTCTACAGGTCTGTAGGAGCGGATTCATCCGCGATGGGGCGCGAAGCGGCCCCAAAAGATAGGCCTGCTGCGCAGTCCATCGCGGCGGTCCGGCGCCCCGGTGAATCCGCTACAGGGTGTTACCCCTGCTTTTTGATGATTGCATCGGCGATGCTTGCCGGCGCCTCGGCGTACTTGGTGAACTCCATGGTGTAGCTGGCACGGCCCTGGGTCATGGAGCGCATCTGCGTGGAGTAGCCAAACATCTCGCCCAGCGGCACCTCGGCGCGCACCACCTTGCCGGCCGGGCTGTCTTCGCCTTCCTGGATCAGCCCGCGGCGTCGGCTCAGGTCGCCGAGGATATCGCCCTGGTACTCCTCGGGCGTCACCACCTCGACTTTCATCACCGGCTCCAGCAGCACCGCGCCGCCTTTTTGCGCCAGTTGTTTGGTGGCCATGGAGGCGGCGACCTTGAAGGCCATCTCGTTGGAGTCGACGTCGTGGTACGAGCCATCGAACACGGTGGCCTTCAGACCGATCAGCGGATAGCCGGCCAGCACCCCGTTTTTCATCTGTTCTTCAATGCCTTTCTGGATCGCCGGGATGTACTCGCGCGGCACCACGCCACCGACCACTTCGTTGACGAACTCCAGGCCTTCCTTGCCCTCATCGCCCGGTGCAAAACGTATCCAGCAGTGGCCGTACTGGCCACGACCACCGGACTGGCGGACGAATTTGCCTTCGATCTCGCAGGTGTTGCGGATTTTCTCGCGATAGGCCACCTGCGGCTTGCCGATATTGGCCTCGACCCCGAACTCGCGCTTCATGCGGTCGACGATGATGTCCAGGTGCAGCTCGCCCATGCCGGAGATAATGGTTTGCGCGGTTTCTTCATCGGTGCGCACGCGGAATGACGGGTCCTCCTGGGCCAGCTTGCTCAGGGCGATGCCCATTTTTTCCTGGTCGGCCTTGGTCTTGGGTTCCACTGCCACCGAGATCACCGGGTCAGGGAAGTCCATGCGTTCGAGGACAATCGGCTGGTTGATGTCACACAGGGTGTCACCGGTAGTGACGTCCTTCATGCCGATCAGCGCGGCGATGTCGCCGGCGCACACGTCCTTGATCTCGGCGCGTTGGTTGGCGTGCATCTGCACCATGCGGCCGATGCGTTCCTTCTTGCCCTTGACCGAGTTGAGCACGGCGTTGCCGGAGCTGAGCACGCCTGAGTAGACGCGGGCGAAGGTCAGGGTGCCGACGAAGGGGTCGGTGGCGATCTTGAACGCCAGCGCCGAGAACGGTTCGTCGTCTTTGGCATGGCGTTCCAGGGGTTTATCTTCGTGATCCGGGTCGGTGCCTTTGATCGCCGGGATTTCCGAGGGGGCCGGCAAATAGTCGATCACCGCATCGAGCATCAGCGGCACGCCCTTGTTCTTGAACGACGAGCCGCAGATGGCCGGGACAATTTCATTGGCCAGGGTGCGTTTGCGCAGGCCGGCCTTGATCTGCTCGTTGCTCAGTTCCTGGCCGTTGAGATAGAGCTCCATGAATTCGTCATTGGCTTCGGCAGCGGCTTCGATCATGTGCGCGCGCCATTCATTGGCAAGCTCGAGCATGTCGGCCGGGATCTCTTCTTCGCGATAAGTGGTGCCCTGGTCATCTTCGTTCCAGAAGATGGCCTTCATCTTTACCAGGTCGATCTGACCTTTGAAGTTTTCCTCGGCGCCGATGGCCAGCTGGATCGGCACCGGGTGGTGGCCCAGGCGTTTGTCGATCTGCTTGACCACGCGCAGGAAGTCGGCGCCCTGGCGGTCCATCTTGTTGACGTAGGCCATGCGCGGCACGTGGTACTTGTTGGCCTGGCGCCAGACCGTTTCCGATTGCGGTTCCACGCCATCGGCGCCGCTGAACACCACCACCGCACCGTCGAGCACGCGCAACGAACGTTCCACCTCGATGGTGAAGTCGACGTGGCCGGGGGTGTCGATGATGTTGAAGCGGTACTTGCTGGGGAACTGCTTGGTCGAGCCCTGCCAGAACGCCGTGGTGGCGGCGGAGGTGATGGTGATACCGCGCTCCTGTTCCTGGGCCATCCAGTCCATGGTCGCGGCGCCGTCGTGCACCTCGCCCATCTTGTGGTTGACCCCGGTGTAGAACAGGATGCGTTCGGTGGTGGTGGTTTTGCCAGCGTCAACATGGGCGACGATGCCGATGTTGCGGTACAGCTCGATGGGGGTGGTGCGCGCCATGATGGGTCACCTGTACGAGAGTGCGTCAGACGATGAAGAGGGTTCTCCCAAGGTAGCAGAAGTGAGCCGGTCTGCACGGTTGAACCGGGATCATCCATGGCCTGAACAACCATCGGTTGTAATGCACCCGGCGCCTGACGCTTAATCGTTCTATCCGCTTGCCAATGGAGTAGCACAATGCCGCTGGAAAAGACCGTCACCGCCTGGTGCCAGACTCATCCACTGATCGCCGACCTGGTGGCGTTGCGCCCAACCAGCTGGTTCAACCCGCAGCTTGCACCGAGCGCGCAGGCCCTGGGGGATGTTCCGCTGAGTCAGCAGGACGTGCGTGAGGCCAGCGAGCGTTTGCAGCGTTTCGCGCCGTTCATCCAGTCGGCCTTTGCCGAAACGGCGGCCAGCAACGGCATCATCGAGTCGCCCTTGCTGCCACTGCCGGCCCTGCACGGGGTGTTGCGCGCCGAGCATCAACTGCCGCAAAGCGGTGCGTTGTGGCTCAAGGCCGATAACCTGCTGCCGATCTCTGGTTCGATCAAAGCCCGTGGCGGCATCTATGAAGTGCTCAAGCATGCTGAAGACCTGGCGCTGGCTGGCGGTTTGCTGCAGCCGGGCGATGACTACGCCAAGCTCGACAGTGAAGCGGCGCGGGCATTCTTTGGCCAATACAGCATCGCCGTGGGGTCTACCGGCAACCTCGGCCTGTCGATCGGCATCATCAGTGCGCGCCTGGGCTTCAAGGCCACGGTGCACATGTCGGCTGACGCCCGGCAGTGGAAGAAGGACCGCTTGCGTGCCCATGGCGTCGAAGTCCGTGAGTACAGCGCCGACTACAGCGTGGCGGTGGAGCAGGGGCGCCGGGAGGCCGAGGCCGATCCACAGTGCCATTTCGTCGATGACGAGAATTCGCGCAACCTGTTTCTCGGGTATGCCGTGGCGGCCGAGCGCCTGCAGCGCCAGTTGGCGCAGCAGGGCATTGCGGTGGACGCCGAGCATCCTTTATTTGTCTATCTGCCTTGCGGCGTCGGCGGTGGCCCTGGCGGCGTGGCGTTTGGCCTGAAGCTGGTGTTCGGTGATGCGGTGCACTGCCTGTTCGCCGAACCGACCCATTCGCCGTGCATGTTCCTCGGGGTGTACACCGGGTTGCACGATGGCGTCTCAGTGTATGACTTCGGTATCGACAACCAGACCGCCGCCGACGGCCTGGCGGTGGGACGGCCTTCGGGATTTGTCGGACGCGCGATGCAGCGCCTGATCGATGGTTACTACACCGTGGACGACTCGACCTTGTACCGCTTGCTGGCACAGTTGCAGGCGTGCGAGGGGCATGAGCTGGAACCTTCGGCGTTGGCCGGCGTGCCGGGTATGGTCCGGGTTCTGCAGGAACAGCAGGGCTATCGTCAGCGTCTTGGGCTGACAGAGACGCACATGGTCCAGGCCACCCATCTGGTCTGGGGTACCGGCGGCAGCATGGTGCCGCGCGAAGAAATGGACGCTTACCTGGCCAAGGGCCGGGTCGAGCTGGCCGGGCAGTGAGCATGCTCAACCTGCCACCACGCTTTGGCGCACGCCTGACCGGAGCGCAGTTTGCCAACCTGCACACCTTTGCCGTGGCCGCACGGCACTTGAGCTTTACCCTGGCGGCAGAAGAACTGTGCCTGACGCCGAGTGCCGTCAGCCATCGTATCGCCCGCCTCGAACAGGCGCTGGAACTGCGCCTGTTCGAGCGCCTTACCCGGCAGATACGCCTGACCGCAGAGGGTGAGCGGCTGTATCGGCTGGTACAGGGGCTGCTGGAAGACCTTGAAGACGCTCTGCAACCGGACTCGACCGCTACCGTCAGCGGCGCGCTGACGCTGTACGCCCGGCCGTCCATTACCCAGTGCTGGCTGGTGCCGCGATTGGCGGACTTCCACCAGCATTATCCGCAGATCAGCCTGGATGTTCGCACCGGTAACGAGCCGGTGGATTTTCGCGCCCGCCACATCGACCTCGCGCTGCTCTATGGTGATGGCGAGTTTCCGGGGCTTGCCAGCGAGTTGCTGATGACCGAACAGGTGGCACCGGTGTGCAGTCGCCAGTATGCCGAGCGCCATGGTTTGATCGGTGCGCCGCAGCGCTTGCAGCAGTGCACCCTGTTGCATGATGCCCTGGCCTGGGAGCATGCGGCGTTCGACGCCGAGTGGCAGCGCTGGGCGCGCTTGCACGAGGCGCAGGCATACTTGCCGAGCGGCGGGATGACATTCGACCGTGCTGATCTGTGTGCGCTTGCTGCGAGCAATCACGTGGGCGTGGCCATGGGCCGTCGGCAATTGATCCAGCCGCTGATTGATCAGGGTTTGCTGATCTTGCCGTTGGGGGACTTCGAACCGTCTGCCGGACAGGGTTACTACCTCGTGCATCCACCACGTGAGCCGCTGCCGATGCGGGTGCGGGTGATGGTCGAGTGGTTGCGTGAGTGCGTGGGCTGAGAGATTGCGAGCGCTTCGCGCTCGATCGCCGGCTCCCTTGTAGGAGCGGATTTACCGGGGCGCCGGACCGCCGCGATGGGCCGCGTCAGCGGCCCCCTAGTTTCCACTGAAGGTACGCCTCACGCATACACCCCGCACAAGGCCGATACCCCGCCGCACGGGCCGCCTCGGCATCAAGAAAAAACACCCGATGCTTCACATAACCACCGCGAGCAATAGCCCGCAACGCCCCCGGGCAATCCAGGCGCCCATAGATCTTGCTGCGCCTATGCCCGCCAAACTGCCCAGGTTGTTCGCTCAGATACTCGACGCCATCGGCACCTAACAAACGCCAGGGCCCATTGCTCATGCGCACACCCGGCGTTCGTGCGCCAGCAACCAGCGCTTGCGTTCGATACCGCCGCCATAGCCGGTCAGCGCACCCGTACTGCCGATCAGCCGATGGCAGGGGATGGCCAGGCTCACCGGGTTCAACGCATTGGCCAGTCCCACCGCACGTGCTGCCGTGGGGCTGGCGATCATCGTGGCAATCTGGCCGTAGGTGCGGGTGGTGCCTACCGGGATTTGGCATAGCGCCGCCCAGACGCGCTGTTGAAACGCCGTGCCGCCTGCGTCCACAGGCAGTTTGTCGAGGGCGTGCAAGTCGCCGGCAAAGTAGTCCTGAACTGGAGCGCTGAACGGTGTCAGACCTGTCGTTTCACGCAGTACCAGCGCCGCGCCGAAGCGTGTGTGCAGCAGTTTCAGCAGACGCTTCTCGGGCTCGTCGAACTCCAGACCCACCAGCTTGCGGCCATCACTGACGATCAGTACCAGGCCGATTGGCGCTGGCAGGGCGATGCGCTCAAGCTGAAGCTCACAGACCGGCATGTTGCAATCCTCAAAGACACTCGGTGGGAGCGGGGGGGTGCAGCTGAGGAACGCCGCGCGTCGGACCCTCACCCTGTAGAACA
>NZ_JBMOWO010000056.1:0-21826 GCF_049310525.1 Pseudomonas sp. GZD-222 | reverse complement strand
GGGTTCTGTTTCTTCAGTACTCCCGCTGTGCCGCCAGCATCCCCCCCCCCCCCCCCCCCCCCGCTCCCACCCTCAGAACCAGCGGTCGTTGCGCTTACGTCCGCGGCTCAGGGCCGGCAGGATCAGTCCGGCAAGCAGACCGGCCCCAGCGATACCGCCGCCGTAGACCATGTAACGCATCAATACCTGTTTGTTCTCATCGCCCAGGCGTGCCTGGGTGCTGCGCAGCTCCGACTGGGTGTCGCTCAGCTCTATATTGAGCGCCTTGCTGCGCGCTTCCAGTTCATCGATCAAGGCTTTGCGCGAGTCGAGGGTTTCCTGCATGCCTTGCACGCGGGTCTTCCAGCTGTCGTCGATGGTCTTGAGTTGCTGGCTCAGCTGGCTGACCTGCTCGGTCAGTTGCGGCAGGCGTTCTGCCTGGCCGGGAACCGCCTGCAGGTCGCTGCTGGTGATCCAGACGATATCGCCGGACTCACCGCGTACCTGGCTGTAGTTGCCCTGGGTGTCCAGCAGGGTGACTTTCTGCCCGGACTTGAGGTTGCCGACGATGCGGTGGCCGTTGGTAGGCCCGCTGCGCACGAAGGTGGTCAGGCTGTCGCTGACCCAGCGCTCGCTGCTGGCAGGCGCTTCTTCGGCCTGCACCGGGCCGCTCAGGGCAATCAGGGCGCCGATCAGGCCGAAGGCAAGTCTGTTGCGCGGGCGCAGGGAAGAAGAGAAAACAGGGGCAAGCGCCGCAGGAACAGGACGAGAGATAGGCATGATGGTCTTCGCGTGAAGTAAAAATTAAAAGCCCGATGACTGGGCCGGTGAACACGGGCGTGCACGCAAGCCGCCAGCAGAAAGACCACTTTTCTGCAGGCAGGTTCACTGAAGGGGGTAGGAAAATGGCAGCAAATGTTGCGGGCACTGGCTGTGCCCGCAACTCAGGGGAGGGTTGGAGTCAGGTCACAACGCGGTAGCAGGGCACGTACTCGGCGCCACCAGGCAGCTTCATGCGGTGCTGGGCGACGAAGGCTTCCAGCAGTTTGCCCAGCGGGTGCAAGACCGCCGCATCACCATGAATTTCGTACGGACCTTGCTCTTCGATCAGGCGGATACCCTTGTCCTTGACGTTGCCGGCGACAATCCCGGAGAACGCCCGGCGCAGGTTGGCGGCCAGTTCGTGGGCGGGCAGGTTACGGCGCAATTGCAGTCCGGCCATGTTCTCGTGGGTCGGGTCGAAGGGGCGCTGGAAGCTTTCTTCGATCTTCAGCAGCCAGTTGAAATGGAACGCATCGTTGCGCTCGCGACGGAACTGCTTGACCTCTTTGAGCCCCTCGACCATTTGTCGGGCCACTTCGGCCGGGTTGTCGATGATGATCTGGTAGTAGTTGCTCGCCTCGTCGCCAAGGGTGGCCTGGACGAAGGCATGCAGCTGCTGCAGGTACGGCTCGGCGCTTTTCGGTCCGGTGAGGATCACCGGGAACGGCAGGTCGCGGTTGTCCGGGTGCATGAGGATGCCGAGCAGATAGAGGAACTCTTCGGCAGTCCCGGCGCCACCGGGGAAGATGATGATGCCGTGGCCGACTCGTACGAAGGCTTCCAGACGTTTTTCGATGTCCGGCAGGATCACCAGTTCGTTGACGATCGGGTTGGGCGCTTCGGCGGCGATGATGCCCGGCTCGGTCAGCCCGAGGTAGCGGCTGCCGCTCATGCGCTGCTTGGCATGGGCGATGGTCGCGCCTTTCATCGGGCCTTTCATGACGCCCGGGCCGCAGCCGGTGCAGACGTCCAGTTTACGCAGGCCGAGCTCGTGACCGACCTTCTTGGTGTACTGATATTCCTCGCTGCTGATCGAGTGGCCGCCCCAGCACACCACCATCTTCGGCTCGACGCCAGGGCGCAGGGTGCGGGCATTGCGCAGCAGGTGGAAGACGTAGTCGGTGATGCCCTGGGAGCTTTCCAGGTCGATGCGCTGGCTGGCCAGTTCGCTTTCGGTGTAGACGATGTCGCGCAGGGCACTGAAGAGCATTTCGCGGGTGCTGGCGATCATCTCGCCATCGACGAAGGCGTCGGCCGGCGCATTGAGCAGCTCCAGGCGCACGCCGCGATCCTGTTGGTGAATGCGCACCTCGAAGTCCTTGTAGGCTTCGAGGATGGTCTTGGCGTTGTCGACATGCGCGCCGGTGTTGAGGATTGCCAGCGCGCACTGGCGGAACAAGGTGTACAGGCTGCCGGAACCGGCTTCACTCAGTTGCTGTACTTCACGTTGAGACAGTGTTTCCAGGCTGCCTTTTGGGCTGACAGATGCATTGATAACTTCACGTTGGGGCATTCTGGGTTTCCTGTGAGCGGGTAAACGTCCATCTTCTGAATACCACCATACCGACAAATTGTCGCAGCAACGAGTGCCTTGTCTGTCAGGACCGCTCTAAAGCACGTGGATCAGCTTTCCAGCCGACAGCATGCAAGGCTTCAAGCAGCTGTTCGGGCTTCAGCGCCAGGGCTTGCTGGCCATTGGCTTGCAAGTCGCTGGCGGCCAGCATCGCGTTGAGGATGGCTTCTTCCACGGCATCGGCCGCCGCGCTGAACAGGGCGGAGATGTGGTCGTTATTGACCATCTGCACCGTGCTGGTCGGTTCGCCCGGACGGCCGACATTGGTGATCGGCAAGTCGCTGTTGCCCACCGAAAAGGCCACGAAAATATCGCCGCTGGTGTCCTCGGTGCCGCCGCCGACCCGCGCCAGGCCGACACTGGCGCGCTGGGCCAGGCGCGTGCACTGATGGGGCAGCAGCGGCGCATCGGTGGCCAGGGTCACGACAATCGAACCCATACCGGCTTCGCCGATGTTGTCGCCGCCCCGAAACGGCGAAGGTAGCTCGCCCAGCACCTGGCCGACCGGATAGCCACCCACCCGCAGTGCTTCGCGCACGCCATAGTTGGCCTGCACCAGGGCGCCGACGGTCCAGCCGCCGGCTGCAGCGCTCAGCACCCGCGACGAAGTACCGATGCCGCCCTTGAATTCGTGACAGATCATCCCGGTGCCACCGCCTATGCAACCTTCGGTCACCGGCCCGCTACGGGCATCGGCCAGGGCAGCATGGACGTGCTCGGCAGTGACGTGCTGACCCCAGATGTCATTGAGCACGCCATCGTAGGTTTCCAGCACCGTGGGCATGCACCAGTAGGTGCGATGCTTGCCCAGCTCGCGTTCGGCAGCCACCAACGCATCGCGGACCACGCCGACGCTGTGGGTGTTGGTGTAGGCAATCGGCGTGGTCAGAAGGCCTGCTTCGCGAATCCACTCAAGCCCGGTCGCGTCACCGTTGCCGTTGAGTACATGGACACCGGCAAAGCACGGTTGCAGGTGCGCCGGTTGCGGCCGTGGCTCGATCACGGTGACGCCGGTGTGGACCGATTGCTCGCCGTTTTCGCGATGGATCGTGTGATGACCGACACGAACACCAGGGACATCGGTAATGGCGTTGTAGACGCCGGGATTGCCCATGCCAATACGGATGCCCAGCTCACGAATACGCATTGTTTCACTGCTCCATCGGAAAGTTTCGAAGGCCGCTTGCTGCCGTGCCTGCCCCGGGGTCATGCCGTACATGACAAACCGGGCGGGCTACCGCAATACTGCGTGCCGGTGTGCAGAGTCTAGGAACTCGGCCCGCCGTTGGCGATTCCCCCCAGTCGTTACCCCTCAGGAGTTATCGGTGCAGACGCTATTCGAAGCTGCGGCCCATCATCATGGGCTGGCCAAGGTGATCGAGCAGTTGGGGCGGCCAGGGTTCTGGCAGCAGACCCTGATGCTGCTGAACCAGATGCTGCCGTTCGACAACGGGCTGGTGATCTTTGCCGAGAACGACTGCGCACCGGTGGTGCTGGCCGAGTTCGACCGCGGCTTCAGCGATACACCGTCGCCCATGCCCCTTTACCTCAGTGGCCTGTACCTGCTCGACCCGTTCAACCAGGCCATGCAGGACGGCCTGGCCGACGGCGTCTATCGCATGGAAGAGGTGGCGCCGGACGAATTTCGTCAGAGCGACTATTTTCAGAACTACTTTCGCTCGGCCATCGGCGAGGACGAGCTACAGTTGATCCTTAACCTGACGCCGGGGCAGCGGCTGGCGATTTCCCTGGGCGCTAACCAGCGCTTCGAGACCGCACACCTGGGGCAGATGACGCTGTACGCACCCTGGCTGCTGGCGCTGTTGCGCCAACACTGGCGGTTGCAGAACCCGACCCAGGACAACGCTACCCAGGTGACGCCGGTAGAGCGCGCGCTGGAGCACTTCGGCAGCGATACCCTGTCGGCCCGCGAGCTGGAAATCGCTCGTCTGGTGTTGCGTGGCAACTCCAGCAAAGCGATTGCCAAGCGCCTGACTATTTCCCAGGAAACGGTGAAAGTGCACCGTCGCAACCTGTACGCCAAGCTGGGTGTTTCAACACAATCAGAGCTGTTCAGCCTGTTTTTGCAACGGCTGACTCAACAGGAAACACAGGAGTGAATGATGCTGCGACTACTGGGCAAGGCTTCATCGATCAACGTGCGCAAAGTGCTGTGGACCTGCGCCGAGCTGAAACTGGAAGTTGAACGTGAAGACTGGGGCTCGGGCTTTCAGTCGACCCACAGCGAGGCGTTTCTGGCGCTCAATCCCAATGCCATGGTGCCGGTGATCGAAGACGGCGATTTCGTCTTGTGGGAGTCCAACAGCATCATCCGATACCTGGTCAACCAGTATGGCGGCGAGCACCTGTATCCGACGGCGGCAAAATTGCGCGCGCGGGTCGATCAGTGGATGGACTGGCAGGCAACCGACCTCAACGGCGCCTGGAGCTACGTTTTTCTCTCACTGGTGCGCCAGTCACCCGCGCACCAGGATCCTGAAGCCCTGGCTGCGGCATGCCGCAACTGGGCGCGGAACATGACCATCCTCGATCGCCAGCTTGAACGCACCGGTGCCTATGTCAGCGGTGAGGTGTTTTCCCTGGCGGACATCCCCATCGGCCTGTCGGTCAACCGTTGGTTCCAGACGCCGCTGGAGCGTCCTGCGCTGCCAGCGGTGCAAGCCTATTACGAGCGCTTGAGCCAGCGCGAAGGCTACCGTCTGCATGGGCGCAACGGCACGCCGTAACGGCTATTGGTCCAGCGCGGTGAGGATCGCGTGGGCGACTTTGACCCGTTCGGCATTCGGATAGTTTTTGTTCGCCAGCAGCACGATGCCGATGCGCTTTGACGGTACGAAGACCACGTAGGCACCAAAACCGTTGGTCGAGCCGGTCTTGTTCAGCAGCGTGTTGTCCTGCAACGGCTGGGCTGGATTAAGCCACTCCACCCGGTGGGGTTCGAGGGTCATCGACGTGGAGTTTCCTGCCAGCAATTGATCCAGGGTCAGCGGGTAGCGGTACTGCTCCCAGCCCAGGCCCTGGGTCATTTCGCCTACGCGGTAATAACCGGTCTGGGTTATGGCCGTGGCCCGCTGCAACGGCGCACTGAGGCTTTGTGGCTGCAGGTTGGCGTCGACATAGCGGAGCAAGTCGGCGGAAGTGGTTTTCAGTCCATAGGCCTCGGCATCCAGCGCTCCCGGACCGACACGCACGGCTTTATCCTCTTTGTCATAGCCTTGGGCATAGTTGCCCATTTGTGCCGCAGGCACTTCGACGAAGGTGTGTTGCAGGCCCAGTTGTGGCAGCAGCTGTTTTTCCATCAGCTCGACAAACGGGGTGTCCTGGCTTTTCGCGGCCAGGTAGCCGAACAATCCCAGGCTCGGGTTGGAATACAGTCGATACGTGCCAGGCGCATAGTCGGCCTTCCAGTGGCGGTAGTAGTCGAGCAGCGACGCCTGGTCCTTGACCTGCTCGGGGAACTGCAAGGGCAGACCGCCAGCGCTGTAGGTACCGAGGTTGAGCAGGGTGATGCCATCGAACGCAGTGCCCTTGAGCTGCGGCCAATGCTTGCTGGCCGGATCGCTCAGCGACAGCTTGCCGTTGGCCTGGGCCAGGGCGGCGAGGGTGGCGGTGAAGGTTTTACTCACCGAGCCGATCTCGAACAGCGTGTCGGTGCTCACGGCCTGGCCGGTCTGTTTCGATGCCACCCCGTAGTTAAAGTAGTGCTGCTTGCCGTTGACGCTGACGGCCACGGCCATGCCGGGAATGGCCTGTTGCTGCATCAGCGGGCGCACGACGGTGTTCACCGCTGACTCAAGCTGCGCGTCGGGCAGGGTACTGGCGACGCTCTGGCCGGTCGCCAGGATAAGTGTTACAGCGGCCAGAATCCCTGGCCTGACCTTGGTTTTATGGTGCATCATCGGACAAGGTTCCATATGCGTGGAAGGTGGTGAGCCTGGCTGCAGCAGGGACCGCCAATCTAGGGGCTTTGCCGGTCCGCGGCAAACGATGATATTTAGCAGCAGCCATTAGAAAAACTATGGAGTCCTGATGATCCGGCCGCATCTGCCGTTGAATGCCTTGCGGGCTTTCGAGGCCTCGGCGCGGCACCTGAGTTTCACCCGCGCAGCGATCGAGCTGTGCGTGACCCAGGCCGCCGTCAGCCATCAGGTCAAGAGCCTCGAAGCCCAGCTCAAGGTTACGCTGTTCAAGCGCCTGCCCCGCGGCCTGATGCTGACCAGCGAGGGAGAAACCTTGTTGCCGGTGCTGCGCGATTGCTTTGACCGCATCGCCCAAGCCCTGGACCGTTTCGAAGGTGGGCACTATCGGGAAGTACTGACGGTCGGAGCCGTGGGCACATTTGCCGTCGGCTGGTTGCTGCCGCGCCTGGCGGATTTCCAGGCCCGCCACCCCTATATCGATCTGCGTCTGTCCACCAACAACAACCGTGTCGACGTCGCCGCCGAAGGGCTCGACTATGCGATCCGGTTCGGCAGTGGCGCCTGGCACGGCATTGAAGCTGTGCCCTTGTTCGAAGCCCCGCTGTCGGTGCTGTGTACGCCGCAGATCGCGGCGAAGCTGCAGTCACCGGCGGACCTGTTGCAACAGACCCTGCTGCGTTCTTACCGTACCGATGAGTGGACCGAGTGGTTCATCGCCGCGGGCGTAACTGGCGCTGTACAGCCGGCGCGCACCGTGGTCTTCGACTCGTCGCTGGGGATGATGGAGGCTGCGCAACAAGGGGCGGGCGTCGCCCTGGCGCCACCCTTGATGTTCGAACGGCTGTTGGCCAGTGATGCCGTTCGCCAGCCCTTTGCGGTCAGCATCAGCACCGGCAGTTACTGGCTGACGCGCCTGCAGTCGCGGGCCGAAACCACGGCGATGTCGGCGTTCAAGGCATGGTTGTGCAGTGCCACGGCAGTTGAAACCCTTCTATGAACTCTCGGCCCGGGCCCGAAAGAACGCCCCCGGCGGCAGGCCGAACTGCTTGCCGAATACGGCGATAAAGGCCGACAGCGAATCGTAGCCACAGGCCAGGGCGACATCGGTTACCCGTTCACCACGCTCCAGTGCCGGCAGCGCGCTGAGCAGGCGCATGCGCTGGCGCCAGAGACGAAAGCTCAGGCCGGTTTCGCGCTGGAACAGACGGCTCAGGGTCTTTTCCGACACGCCCACCTGGATCGCCCAGTCGCCCAGGCTGGTTGGCGCATCGGGCTGTGCCTGCAGGTGGTTGCACAGTGTGCGCAGGTGGCTGCTCTGGGGCAGCGGCAACATCAATTTTTGCTCGCCAGCCATCGCCAGTTGATCGAGCAGCACCTGTACCAGGCGCCCGTCGGCGCCTTGCGGGTCATAGTGCACCGGCAGTTCACTGAAGGTGCGGATCAGCTCGCGCAACAGCGGGTTGACCGCAATCACCCGGCACTGCGTGGCTGACCAGGCAACCGGCGCGTGTTGCAGATAGAGGCTGCGCAAACAGGTATCGCCAGGACAGCTGACCCGGTGCTGGACTTGTGCCGGAATCCACACGGCGCGTTGCGGCGGCACCAGGTAGAAACCGTTATCGGTATGCACTTGCAGCACACCGCCAAGGGCATAGGACAGCTGCCCCCAAGGGTGCGCGTGGCGGTAACCCAGAACAATGTTGGGCAAACTCTGGACATGACCGTAAAGCGGGCGCGGCAGCTGGCTCAGGTGCTCGAGTGCTTGCGGCTCAGGCAGGGTGGGTTGTCCGTTTGGCGACACTGGCAGGGTTCTGGCGTTAGTGAAGAAGGTGCAAAGACCTTATCGTCTGCCACGCCACAATAACAAGTCAGGATCGACCATGAAGTACCTGCGCATGCTGTTCGACAATTTCACCCTGGCCCTCCTCGGGGTGATCCTCGTTGCCACCTTGCTGCCCTGTGAAGGCAGCGGGGCGGTGCTGTTCGGCTGGCTGACCAACCTGGCCATCGGCCTGTTGTTCTTCCTGCATGGCGCCAAGCTGTCGCGTGAGGCGGTCGCTGCGGGGGCCGGGCACTGGCGCCTGCACCTGTTGGTGTTCACCTGCACTTTCGTGATGTTTCCGCTGCTGGGCATGGCATTCAAGCCATTGTTCCTGCCGCTGGTGGGCGATGAGTTGTATCTGGGCGTGCTCTATCTGTGTGCTTTGCCTGCGACGGTGCAGTCGGCTATCGCCTTCACCTCGCTGGCACGTGGCAACATTCCCGCGGCGATCTGCAGCGCCGCTGCTTCCAGCTTGCTGGGCATTGTGTTGACGCCGTTGCTGGTGGTCTTGCTGATGGGCGTAGAGGGCGATACCGGCTCAAGCCTGGACGCGGTGTTGAAGATCGTCCTGCAGTTACTGGTGCCCTTTGTCGCCGGGCAACTGGCGCGACGCTGGATCGGCCACTGGGTGGCGCGTAATGCGCGCTGGCTGAAAATCGTCGACCAGGGCTCAATCCTGCTGGTGGTCTACACCGCGTTCAGCGATGCGGTGGTCAGCGGTCTGTGGCATTCGGTGGCGCCCTCGCGGCTGGCCGGGTTGGTGCTGGTCTGTTGTCTGTTGCTGGCGGTGGTGCTCTGGTGCACGGCGGCCCTCGGGCGCTGGCTGGGGTTCAACGTCGAAGACCGCATCACCATTCTGTTTGCCGGTTCGAAAAAAAGCATGGCCACCGGCGTGCCGATGGCTCAGGTGCTGTTTGTCGGCGGTGGTATTGGCGCGATGATCCTGCCCCTGATGATCTTCCACCAGATCCAGCTGATGGTCTGCGCAGTGCTGGCCCAGCACTACGCAGCGCGTGGTGGTGAGTCGGCGCTCAGAGCAGAACACCCTTGACCGGTTGCAGCTGCGCCGGGGCTGCATCGCCGGAGAGCTCGCGCACGGCGATTTCCAGGTTGCGGCACATCGCGTCCAGCGCCAGGTCGTTGGGCTGAGTGTCGAAGGGATCGGCGATCTGGTCACCCAGTGCATCCAGGCCAAAGAAGGTGTAGGCCAGCACACAGACGGCAAATGGGGTGAACCAGCCAATGCTGTCCACCAGGCAGAACGGCAGCAGGAAGCAGTAGACATGCACGATGCGGTGCAGCATCAGAATGTA
Organism: Pseudomonas sp. GZD-222; assembly: GCF_049310525.1. Lineage (NCBI taxonomy): Bacteria > Pseudomonadati > Pseudomonadota > Gammaproteobacteria > Pseudomonadales > Pseudomonadaceae > Pseudomonas > Pseudomonas sp. GZD-222. Next base: position 12,376 of record NZ_JBMOWO010000056.1, on the reverse strand, counting down.
GGGGTAGGGGATCGGCGTGTTCTTGATCCGTTCGCAGCCACCCAGCACGTAGGACAGACGACTCAATTGCTGGTCAAGGTTGGCCTGGAGTACCTCGCCACCGCCGGCTTCACGCACCTGGGCCATGAAACGCTGACCGACGATGCCGAGCAGGCGGCTGGCCGGGGCGTCGCTGCTGGCCAGCAGGGCGCGGGTCGGGCTGTCGAGCAAGCGTTGCAGGTCGGCGCTGGCCGGGGTGCCACGTAGCTGGTCGCGCAGCACATAGGCGAAGGCCACCAACGGATCGAGCAGGGCGCGGCGCTGATCAGGGTTCAGGGTGGGTAGCAGGCTCAGGGTCTGGCGGGTCAGGTTGCGGCTGACAATCAGCAGCTCGCCCCACAGTGTGCGCGCCTCCCAGAAGCGCTGGTAGGCCACGGTATTCCTGAAACCGAGGAAGATCGCCAGGGTCAGGCCCCACAAGGTAAAGGGCGTCGCGGTGAGGATGACCTTGTATTCGAACAAGGTGCCGTGGGTGGCCACCACGGCCGAGCTGATCAGCACGGTGTACAGCACTTTGCGCCAGATGGCCGGAATGATCGAGCCCTTGAGCGAGAACAGCAGGACGCGGATGGAGGGTTTTTGCGGCTGGATGATCATTGAGGCAAACCTAGAACAGTGGCGCGAGAAGTTGCGCGCACTACTGTAGGGCAAAGGCCCGCAGGGTTACAGCTCGACGAACGTGGCAGGTGACTGCAGCACCCGACGCGCTGAAACAGCGACGTCGGGATATTGCCTGGCTCAATTACTTTTGAGTCCTGCTCACTCGTGGCAGCAGTGCGGCTTGTCGGCATCGGCCCCTTCGTAGCGGTCGTGATAGCGCACCCAGTCCATGGTGCCTTCCTCGTTGCGCCCCTTGGGCATCAGGTCGAGGAAGTTGTAGGCGCCGACCAGGATGTCCAGGCCGCGGGCGTAACTTGAGTAGGTGTGAAAGAGCGTGCCGTCAGCGTCGCGATAGAACACGCTCAAGCCTGGCAGCTCGGTTTCGTTACCCGAGTAGGGTTCGTAGTTGTACTGGCTGCTGCCGTCATCGCTGACACTGACGCCGAACTCCCGGTTGAAGGGGCTGCCGTGGGACGACAGCCAGGGAAACTTCCAGCCCATGCGTTGCTTGAACGCCTGGAACTGGGCAAAGGGCGCCCGCGACACGGCCACCAGCGAAACATCGTGGTGGGCCAGGTGCAAATTGGCGCCATCGAAGTGGTCGGCGAGGAACGAGCAACCGTCGCAGCCTTCGCTCCAGCCGTCGGCGAACATGAAGTGATAGACCAGTAGCTGGCTGCGTCCAGCGAACAGGTCGGCCAGGCTCAGGTGTCCCTGTGGACCTTCAAAACTGTAGTTCTGCTCGACCCGTACCCATGGCAGTGCACGCCGGGCTCTGCTGAGCTCGTCGCGCTGGTGGGTCAGGGCCTTTTCATGCAACAGCAATTGTCGCCGGGCACTGAGCCATTCGCTGCGGGAAACCACTTGCGGGTTGCGGTAGTTGTCCATGGTCACGCTCCTGCGGGGGAATGTACTCATGGTCGTCCGGGCAAGAGGGGAATCGACAGGCTGGCTTCAACAGAGGTGTCTGGCTGATGAGCGGTCTCTCCGAGCGATACGCCCTAATCGATTCAGCTGGCGATTTGCCATTTTCTCTTCAGGTTCACCGTTGTCGCTGAAGGTTGATAGGCCTACTATCCATAGGCTTATGAAAAATAAGCCTAAGCTTATAGCCAGACTTATAACAAGAGAATGGAGCCCGTGATGATCCCACTGGATCGAATCCTGATGAGCAGCGTGCTGCTCTTTTCAGTTCCCGCAGCCCTTGCCGCAGACGGTCAGAAAATCTTCAGCCAGGGTGGCCAGAATCCTGCCGCAATGGCCTGCCTGGGGTGCCATGGTGTCGACGGCAAAGGCATGGCTGCAGCAGGTTTTCCGCGCCTGGCCGGGTTGCCGGCCGCCTACCTGAGCAAGCAACTGCACGATTTTCGTAATGGCAGTCGCAAAAATCCAATCATGGAACCCCTGGCCAAAGCCCTCAGCGATGAGGAAATCCAGGCGGTGACGACCACATTGGCGGCCATGCCAGGCGACGCCGTGGCCGATACCCGCAGGCAACAGATGGCGGCGGATGCCACGCAGAAGCTGGCCTTGTACGGCGACTGGAACCGTAAGATCCCGGGCTGTGTGCAATGTCACGGACCGGGCGGTGTCGGGGTAGGGGAACATTTTCCACCCTTGGCTCACCAACCTGCGGCCTACCTGGTGGCGCAACTCAATGCCTGGCGCGACGGCAGTCGCAGCAACGATCCGAACCAGTTGATGGTGGGTGTGGCCAAGGCCATGAGCGATGAGGAAGTGAAGGCGGTGGCTGACTACTTTGCCAATCCTGCCAGCCAGGAGGTCAAACCATGAAGTCACTCATGTTCGCAGTCCTGGCCCTGACACTGGGCAGCGCCCACGCCGCCTCCATCGCCATGGAAGACCAGTCGCAACTCAAGGTGCCTGCGGCGGCGGGTGCCCAGGGCTTTGCCCCGCCGGCTGAAAGTGAACTGCCGGACAACGCCTTCGGCAAAATGGTCCGCCAGGGTCATGCGCTGTTCGTCGATACCCGGCGACTGATGCCGGACAAGGTCGGTAACGGCCTGAACTGCAGCAACTGCCACCTGGATCAGGGGCGCCTGGGTAACTCGGCACCGCTGTGGGGCGCGTATCCGATGTACCCGGCGTACCGTAAGAAAAACGACAAGGTCAACACCTTTGCCGAACGTATCCAGGGCTGCTTCCAGTTCAGCATGAACGGCACGCCACCGGCGGCTGACAGCCCGGAAATGACCGCGTTGTCGGTGTATGCCTACTGGTTGGCAAGCAAAGCGCCGATTGGCGTGGAAACCCCGGGGCGCGGTTATCCCGAGGTGGCGCAGCCGGCCCAGGGCTATGACTTCAAGCGCGGTGAGCAGGTTTATCAGCAACAATGTGCAATCTGCCACGGGGCTGAAGGCCAGGGCCAGAAGGTGGCTCAGGACTACGTGATGCCGCCGCTGTGGGGCAAGGACTCCTACAACTGGGGGGCAGGCATGCACCGGATCAATACAGCGGCCTCGTTTATCAAGTACAACATGCCTTTGGGCAAGCCCGGCACTTTGAGCGATCAGCAAGCCTGGGATGTTGCCGCCTACATCAACCGTCATGAACGGCCCCAGGATCCGCGGCTGGTGGAGGGCTCGATCGAGAAGACGCGAGTCAAATACCACGCCAATGACGGGGTCAATCTGTATGGGCAGACGATAGACGGGGTGCTGATCGGCAAGGGCACGTTGTAGAGCCTTGCGTGTCGGTGGCAGCGCTGCTGCTACCGACAGTTCCCGGCGTCGTAGGGGTGCGATATTTACCTTCCCCGGGAACTATCTACACTAGGATTTCTCTATCATGGCATCGACCAGTTGATGGGGGGCATTGTAAGGTGACCGCCGCCTGATTAGACTGCGCCGAATTTCGTACGCAAAGCCCTTGTTAAGGACGTATATGATCAAGAAATGCTTGTTCCCGGCAGCCGGTTACGGCACTCGCTTCCTGCCCGCTACCAAAGCCATGCCCAAGGAAATGCTGCCGGTGGTGAACAAGCCACTGATCCAGTACGGCGTTGAAGAAGCGCTGGAAGCTGGACTGAACGAGATTTCCATTGTTACCGGCCGCGGCAAGCGCGCTCTGGAAGACCACTTCGACATCAGCTATGAGCTGGAAAACCAGATCAAGGGCACCGACAAGGAAAAATACCTGGTCGGCATCCGTCGTCTGCTCGACGAGTGTTCGTTCTCCTACACCCGTCAGACTGAAATGAAAGGCCTGGGTCACGCGATCCTCACCGGTCGCCCACTGATCGGCGATGAGCCGTTCGCCGTGGTGCTGGCGGACGACCTGTGCGTCAACCTTGAAGGCGACGGCGTACTCAAGCAGATGGTCAAGCTGTACAAACAGTACCGCTGCACCATTGTTGCAATCATGGAAGTCGACCCGCAGGAAACCAGCAAATATGGTGTGATTGCCGGTGATCTGATCGGTGATGACCTGTACCGTGTACGCAACATGGTCGAGAAGCCAAAACCTGAAGATGCGCCGTCGAACCTGGCGATCATCGGCCGTTACATCATGACCCCGGACATCTTCAAGCTGATCGAAGAAACCGAGCCGGGCAAGGGCGGTGAGATCCAGATCACCGACGCACTGATGAAACAGGCCCAGGATGGCTGCGTTATTGCCTACAAGTTCAAGGGCAAGCGCTTCGACTGCGGTGGCGCCGAAGGCTACATCGAAGCGACCAACTTCTGCTTCGAGAACTTCTACAAGACCGGTAAGGCTTACTGAGTCCTCGGTGTTGTATGAAAAAGCCACCTTCGGGTGGCTTTTTTGTTTCCGACTTGTCAGTCGGGGTATGCTGACGGCCTGCCAAGGAGACTGAAATGGCCTACGATTTTGATCTGTTTGTAATTGGTGCCGGATCCGGCGGTGTGCGCGCTGCGCGTTTTGCTGCGGGCTTCGGGGCAAAAGTGGCGGTTGCCGAAAGCCGTTACCTGGGCGGTACCTGCGTTAACGTTGGCTGTGTGCCGAAAAAGCTGCTGGTCTACGGCGCGCATTTCGCCGACGACTTCGAGCAGGCCGCAGGCTTTGGCTGGTCGCTGGAAGACGCGCAGTTCGATTGGGGGCAGTTGATCGCCAACAAGAACCGCGAGATCGAGCGGCTTAACGGCATCTACCGCAACCTGCTGGTCAACAGCGGCGTGACCCTGCTCGAAGGCCACGCCAAGCTGACCGGCGCCCATGAAGTGGAAATCGACGGCCAGCGCTACAGTGCCGAGCATATTCTGATTGCCACCGGTGGCTGGCCGCAGATCCCGGACATTCCGGGCAAGGAACTGGCGATCAGCTCCAACGAGGCGTTCTTCCTCAAGGACCTGCCCAAGCGCGTGCTGGTGGTCGGCGGCGGTTATATTGCCGTGGAATTTGCCGGCATCTTCCAGGGCCTGGGGGCGAAAACTTCGCTGCTGTACCGTGGCGAGCTGTTCCTGCGTGGCTTTGACAGCGCAGTGCGTACGCATCTTAAGGAAGAGCTGGAAAAACGTGGCATGGACCTGCAGTTCAACAGCGATATCCAGCGCATCGAGCGCCAGGACGACTGCAGCCTCAAGGCCACCCTCAAGGATGGTCGCGAGCTGGTCGCCGACTGCGTGTTCTACGCCACCGGCCGGCGGCCGATGCTCGACAACCTGGGCCTGGAAAACACCGGGGTGGAGCTTGACCCGCGCGGCTTCATTCGTGTCGATGACCTGTACCAGACCACTGAGCCGTCGATCCTGGCCATTGGTGATGTAATCGGTCGGGTGCAATTGACGCCTGTGGCCCTGGCCGAAGGCATGGCGGTGGTACGGCGCCTGTTCAAACCCGAGCAGTATCGTCCGGTGGACTACCAGAACATTCCGACAGCGGTGTTCAGTCAGCCGCCTATCGGTACGGTGGGCCTGACGGAAGAACAGGCACTTGAGCAAGGCCACAAGGTACAGATCTTCGAGAGCCGCTTCCGGCCGATGAAGCTGACCTTGACCGAGGTTCAGGAAAAGACCCTGATGAAACTGGTGGTCGACGCTGACACCGACCGCGTGTTGGGCTGCCATATGGTCGGCCCGGATGCCGGCGAAATCATCCAGGGCCTTGGCATTGCACTGAAGGCCGGGGCGACCAAGCAGCAGTTCGACGAAACCATCGGCGTGCACCCGACGGCTGCCGAAGAGTTTGTCACCCTGCGCACGCCGGTTTCGCGTTGAGCCACGCCCCTGCAGTGTTGCCGTGCAGGAGCTGTGCAGTTTCCTACCTGAGCTGAAACGAAAGCGTACGTTCTTGGCCGACTACCGCTGGCAGTCGGCAACAGCGACATTCCAGATACTGACTGGGCCTTGCATAGCAGCGCACAGTCAGGTCAGGGCCTGATTGTCTCAATCATTTCCCTCAAGAATGTCACTATGAAACCTTCAAAAAAGCATATTTTTGCATTGGGTTGCAGCCTTCTTCTTAGCGCGGGACTGGTACAAGCCGACGGCCAGATGAGCTTCAGCGGTAGCGTTCTGGCGAGCACCTGCCAGGTCAATGGTGGTCAGAATAATGTGGCGGTAAACCTGCCACAGGTGCCGTCCAGCCTGCTGGCCAACCCTGGTCAGGTCGCTGGAAACACGCCTTTCGCCTTGAGGCTGACCAACTGCACGCCCGGTTTGAATCGCGTTTCCACCTATTTTGAACCGGGTCCTACCGTTAGCCCGCAAGGTCGACTGATCGTTGATAGCGGTGGAAGCACAAACGTCGAAGTGCAACTGCGTAACGACACTAACGCGCCAATGAATCTCGCAGGGGCCGAAGGTAGTCAGAACTCCCAGATCGTCGACATCAGCAACGGCCAGGCATTGCTCAACTACTCGGCTGAGTACTACTCCCTGGGTAACACCACTCCTGGGCCGGTGAACACCCGCGTGCAATACACCCTGACCTACCCGTGATGTTCCAGGCGGCCCTTTCCGGGCTGCCTTCCCCTGTATTTGTCGATCCAGGAAACCCCATGAAAGGATCCTGCCTGCCGTTCTGGCGCGGGTGGCTGCTGGCTGCCTGGCTATTCAGTGGCGCCGTTAATGCCAATGTGGTGATTGCTACAACCCGGGTGGTCTATCCCGCCGAGGAGACGGAAGTCACCGTCAGCCTGAGCAACCAGGGGCAGCATCCCTCTCTGGTCCAGGTGTGGATCGATGAGGGGCGAGCGAACGTGCCGGTGGAGCAGCTTCAGGTACCGTTCAGCCTGACACCGGCGTTGTTCCGACTCGAGCCTGGCAAGGGCCAGACGCTGCGTTTGTTTGTGGGTGAGCACGACTTCGCTCACGACCGCGAGAGCCTGTACTGGCTCAATGTGCTCGACATTCCACCTAAAGGCCAGGGCAACACCCTGCAAGTAGCCGTGCGCTCCCGGATCAAGTTGCTGTATCGCCCCAAGGGGCTTGCAGGCAGTGCCCAGCATGCCCCCCAAGCGCTGACCTGGCGCCTGCTCAAACGCGGCGAGGCGTGGATGCTCGAAGCGCACAATCCCAGTCGCTATCACGTCAACCTCAGCGAACTGTCCGTGCACCTGGCGGGGCGGGTGTACGAGGCAGCCTCCAGTCATATCGACCCTTTGTCGACACAACTGTTTACCGTGCCAGGCCTCGATCAGGTCGAGGCGTCCAAGGCCAGCGTGCACTTTAGCAGTGTCACTGATTATGGCGCGGTGCTGTCAGCGCAACACACCGCTGACGTGGTACGCACGCACTGACCGCGCCGGAGACGACCGTTATGAACAGGTTTTCTGCCGGCCGCCAGCGGTTGTCGGTCCGGGGCCTGCTGTGCCTGGGATTAGCAATGGCGAGTAGCGATGCACCGGCTGCGGCATTGCAGTTCGATGCCCGGTTCTTGCAAGGAGAACAGGGCCTTGCTGCCGATGTCAGGCGCTTTCAGCACGCCGATACGATACCTGAAGGCGACCAGACACTGGATGTAGTGATCAATGAGCAGTGGAAGGGGCGTTGGTCAGTGTCCTTGCGTCGACAAGGTGATGAACAGCAAGCCAGTCCTTGCTACAGCGACGCGTTGCTGCATGCCTTGGCCATTGATGCCGCACAGCTTGCCATCTCGGTACGCGAGCAACTGCAACGTGCTGATAGCTGTCTGCCGTTGGCAGCATTGGCGCTTGAGGCCACTGAACAACTGGATTTTTCCGGGTTACGCCTGAACCTGCAAATTGCCCAGCAGGCGTTGTTGTACACACCACGCGATTATCTGCCTGCGGAGCAATGGGACAGTGGCACAGGTGCGGCCTTCATCGATTACCGTCTCAACCTGTTCAGTCAACAGAGTCGAGCCGATGGCCAGCGTTGGCAGCAGTCGTTTCTGGGACTGCGCAGTGGCGTCAATACCGGCGCATGGTACTGGCGGCATGAAGGCAATCTCCAGGCCGGGGCAGGCATCGAGCAATCCTACAAACCTATGGCCACCTATGTGCAACGCGATGTGGCCCCGTGGAAGGCAAAACTGACACTGGGGCAGGCTTACAGCCGCGGCGAGGTGTTCGACAGTATCGCTTACCTGGGGCTCGGGCTTGGCAGCGACGAGCGCATGTTACCGGCTTCGCAGCGCGGTTTTGCGCCGACAGTCAGTGGCGCAGCCTACAGCACCGCGCTGCTGACCATACGCCAGCGCGGCGTGGTGGTGCATGAGTCGACCGTGGCGCCTGGGGCATTCGAAATCAGCGACCTGTATGCCAACGGTTTCAGTGATGATCTGGAAGTGACCCTGAGGGAGGCTGATGGTAGCCAGCGCACCTTCACCGTGCCTTATCAGGTGGCGCCGCTGGCGTTGCGTCCAGGCGCCAGTCGTTTTGATTTCAGCCTCGGAAGCTGGCGCGACAGCCTGGGAGGCACTGGGCCAGAGCATGTGCAGGGCAGTTGGCAGCAGGGGATAAGCAATCGTGTCAGCGTCCATGGCGGTTTGCTGGGGGCCGATCGCTACCAGGCTGGCGCACTCGGGGCGACCATCAACAGTCGTCTGGGAGCCGTGTCGCTGACCGCGCTGCAGTCTCGCGCAGCACTGAATGTCCAAGGGGCGTTCAGCGGTCAGGCGCTGCGCCTTAATTGGCGCCAGGTGGTGGCGTCGTCGATGAGCGACTTGAGCGCCAGTCTGCTTGGCAGTGATCTGGGCTACTACGGCTTCAATGAATTTGCCCGTAGGCAGTACGATGTCGATTCTGTTTTCTATCCAAAGCAGCGTAGCCGCTTGCGTGCAAGTCTTGCCGTCAACCAGGGCCTGGGCGAGCAGGGTGGCCGCTTGACCCTGCAGACCACGCATACGCAACGTTGGCGGCAGCCGGGGAGCGATCTGAGCTACTCACTCGGTTACTACCACCGGTTTGGTTCGCTGGGATACGGGATCAATGCCATTCGTGAGCAGTACTCATCGACGGGGCGGCTCAACCGTTTCGGTGTGACCTTCAGCGTGCCGTTCGGTGAGACCCGACGCAGTTCCTTGAGCAGCACCCCGAACAGCGATGCCCGAGGGCAGTACGCGACGACCACCCGACTCAGTACAACGGCCGGTGAGCACGGCGAGTGGGGTTATGGTTTGGGTCTTGCCACGGCGCATGACGACCAGCGCGACACTGCCGGTCTGGACGCCAATCTGCTCTACCGCGGTCCTGTCGCCGAAGTCAGCGGTACGTTTGCCCAGCACAGCGATTACCGTCAGGCCTCATTGGGCGTTCGCGGTGCGCTTGTCGCTCATGCCGGCGGGCTCACAGGTGCGCAGCCGCTGGGCGAGAGCTTTGCCATTGTGCATGCGCCCGGTGCCATGCACGCACGCCTGAAACAGGCGCCGCAGGTGCGGCTTGATCGCCGCGGCTATGGCGTACTACCGGAGTTGATGCCCTACAGCCTCAATACCGTGGAGCTTGATCCCAAAGGTACTGCACAGGATGTCGAACTGCAGATCAGCAGCCAGCAAGTGGTGCCGCGTGCCGGTGCGGCAGCGCTGCTGTACTACCCGACCCGCAGCGGACGCAGTGCGGTAATCGACGCGCGGCTGGCCGATGGCGCGGCCTTGCCGTTCGGTGCCCAGGTGCTGGATGAATCCGGCCAGGAACTGGGTATGGTCGGGCAGGGCAGTCGCTTGCATGTGCGCGGCGTCAACGACCAGGGGACGCTGCAGGTGCGTTGGGGCGAAAGCCTGCAGCAACAGTGTTCGCTGATCTACCGGATGCCGGATAGCACGCCGATCGGCAACGCTCCGGCGCAGCTCACAGCTACCTGTGCGCAATCTGCCAATGATCGGCCGGAGGCGTTGTTATGAGTGTTCAACCTATCTGGCTCGGTACTTATAGCCAAAACCAATCAACAACATGAGCTTTGCCAATGAGCATTGAGCGAATGTATTAGCTACGATTCTCCCATCAGATTTTTCAACCCCCTGAAGGAGAGTCACTCATGCCTATCATCAACAGCCAGGTAAAACCGTTCAAAGCCACTGCTTACCACCAGGGCAAGTTCGTCGAAGTGTCTGAAGCCGACCTCAAGGGCAAATGGTCCGTGGTGTTCTTCTACCCGGCCGACTTCACCTTCGTCTGCCCGACCGAGCTGGGCGACCTGGCCGACAATTACGCCGAGTTCAAGGATCTGGGTGTAGAAATCTACGGCGTGTCCACCGACACCCACTTCACCCACAAAGCCTGGCACGACACCTCGGACACCATCGGCAAGATCCAGTACCCGCTGATCGGTGACCCGACCCATGTGATCTCGCGCAACTTCGACGTGCTGATCGAAGAAGCCGGTATCGCTGACCGTGGCACCTTCGTGATCAACCCTGAAGGCCAGATCAAGATCGTTGAATTGAACGATGGCGGTGTTGGCCGTGACGCCAGCGAACTGCTGCGCAAGATCAAGGCTGCCCAGTACGTCGCTGCCCACCCAGGCGAAGTTTGCCCGGCCAAGTGGAAAGAAGGCGAAGCCACTCTGGCGCCATCGCTGGACCTGGTCGGCAAGATCTAAGACCGTGAGCCAGCCGAGGGCGGTGGTCTACCGCACCTGACGTTGTCACCGCCCCGCAAAACGCCCGGGCGCTTTCGCCCGGGCGTTGTTATTTCTACCGTTTGAAAAAGGAATCGCCCGTATGTTGGACGCCACGCTTAAAACTCAGTTGAAAACCTACCTGGAGCGGGTCACTCAGCCGATCGAGATCGTTGCTTCCCTCGATGACGGCGCGAAATCCCGCGAATTGCGCGACCTGCTGGTGGAAATTGCCAGCCTGTCCACCTTGATTACCTTGCGTGAGGACGGCAGCGACGAGCGTCGCCCTTCGTTCTCGCTCAATCGCCCGGGGGGCGACATCAGCCTGCGCTTTGCCGGCATCCCCATGGGCCACGAATTCACCTCGCTGGTGCTCGCCCTGCTGCAGGTTGGCGGTCACCCGTCCAAAGCCGGCGCAGAACTGATCGAGCAGATCAGCGCGCTCAAAGGTGAGTTCAACTTTGAAACCTACTTCTCGTTGTCGTGCCAGAACTGCCCGGACGTGGTCCAGGCGCTGAACCTGATGGCGGTGCTCAACCCCAACGTGCGCCATGTCGCCATCGACGGCGCGCTGTTCCAGGCCGAAGTCGAAGCGCGCAAGGTCATGGCCGTGCCGAGCGTCTACCTCAACGGCGAAGTGTTTGGCCAGGGCCGCATGGGCCTGGAAGAAATCGTCGCCAAGCTGGACACCAGCACCGGTGAACGCCAGGCCGAGAAAATCAACGCCAAAGATGCCTTTGATGTACTGGTGGTAGGCGGTGGCCCGGCCGGCGCCGCAGCGGCGATCTACGCCGCACGTAAAGGCATCCGTACCGGTGTTGCGGCCGAACGTTTCGGCGGTCAGGTGCTCGACACCATGGCCATCGAGAACTTCATTTCGGTACAGGAAACCGAAGGCCCGAAACTGGCCATGGCCCTGGAAGAGCACGTTAAACAGTACGACGTCGACATCATGAACCTGCAGCGCGGTGAGGCGCTGATTCCGGGCACTGATGGTGGTCTGCACGAAGTTCGCCTGGCCAGTGGTGCCTCGCTCAAGGCCAGAACCGTGATCCTGGCGACCGGTGCGCGCTGGCGTGAAATGAACGTGCCGGGTGAAAAAGAATACCGCAGCCGTGGCGTTGCCTACTGCCCGCACTGCGATGGCCCGCTGTTCAAAGGCAAGCGTGTGGCCGTCATCGGTGGCGGTAACTCAGGTGTCGAAGCGGCCATTGACCTGGCCGGTATCGTCGCCCAGGTAACGCTGATCGAGTTCGATAGCCAGTTGCGTGCCGATGCGGTGCTGCAACGCAAGCTGCACAGTCTGCCGAACGTGAAGGTGATCACCAGTGCGCTGACTACCGAAGTGCTGGGTGACGGTGAGAAGGTCAACGGTCTGCGTTACAAGGATCGCAACAGCGATGAGCTGCATGACATCGCCCTGGAAGGGATCTTTGTACAGATCGGCCTGCTGCCCAATACCGACTGGCTCAAAGGCACGCTCGAACTGTCGCCGCGTGGCGAGATCATCGTCGATGCCCGTGGCCAGACCAACCTGCCAGGTGTGTTTGCTGCAGGCGACGTGACCACGGTGCCGTACAAGCAGATCGTGATTGCGGTGGGCGAGGGGGCCAAGGCTTCACTGGCAGCCTTTGATCACCTGATCCGTACTTCTGCACCGGCCTGATAAACCAGATCGCGGGGGGAGCAAGCCCCCCCCCCCACAGGAGGAGGGGCTAGCCCACGAGGGAGGTCCC
>NZ_JBMOWO010000055.1:0-22263 GCF_049310525.1 Pseudomonas sp. GZD-222 | reverse complement strand
ATACACCGCACACCCCCCCCCCCACCCACCCCACCCCCCCCCCCCCCCCCGCGATTGCATTCTCAAGCCGAATACTCCCCGACACAGGCACGCCGATACTCCCCCGGCGTCACCCCATAAGCCTGCTTGAACTGCCGGTTCAGGTGGCTCTGATCAGAAAACCCCAGCGCAAAAGCCACATTGAACGGCAAGCAGTCGCTTTTCAGCAGTTCCCGCGCCCGGCTCAGGCGCCGCTGCTTGAGCCAGGCATGCGGTGGCAGGCCGGTAGCCTGGCGGAACACCCGGGCGAAATGAAACGGCGAGAGGTTGACCGCTTCGGCCAGTTCTTGCAGTGAGGGTGGGTAGGCCAGACGACTGTCCATCAATTCCTTGGCCCGGGCCACCGCGCAAGGTTCGTTGCCCGGCTGACGGACGCTGGCCATGCCACCGACACGGCCATGGCGCTGCACCAGCAACAACACTGCTTCGCGCCAGGCCGTCTGTTGCTCCAGCGCACTGGCGCCATGTTCCGCCGAGCAATGCAACCAGCTGAACGCTTTGGCCAGTTGCGGGTCGTGCAGGACGCTGGCCTCGAAGCTGGGCAGGCCGTCACGTTTGAGTTCCAGCTCGTCCAGTACCCCGGTGATGCGTTCGCTGTCCGGGTAGAAACCGCGGTAGCGCCAGCCTTGTTCATGGGCCTTGGCCCCGGTGTGCAGTTCGTCGGGGTTGATCAGTACCATGCTGCCGACCGGCGCCAGGTGCTCGCTGCCGCGATGCCAGAAACGCTGGGCCCCGGACTCGATGATGGTGATCACATAACCTTCGTGCACATGGGGAGCGAAGCGTTGCTGGAAATACCGGGCGTGCAGCATCTCGATATCGCCCAATGCGGGCGCTTGCCAGAAGCGGGTCTGTTCCTGTGGTGCAAGGTTCATGGACTGCCGTTCAACCACCAGCGAAAGACAAAGAAGAAAGCCATGCTCACCAGCATGCTGATCAAGGTGCTGCGGGTCAACAATACCAGCACCACCGCGACCACTGAACCCAGCAGGTAGGGATTGGCCAGGCTCAGGTCGAGCTGGTGGCCGGGCAGGAAAATGATCGGCCCGCAAATTGCCGTGAGCATCCCCGGTACGGCAAAACCGAGAAACTGCCGCGCATTGGAGCTCAAGCGCAGTGGCAAGCGCGGTTCGAGAAAGGCGTAACGGTTGAGAAACACCAGCAAGCCCATACCGATAATCAAGGCAAAGATCATGAGCGTGCTCCGCTGAATTTCTGACAGATAAAGCCGGCACTCATGCCCAGCAAGCCGGCGGCCACAAGGCCGGTTTCCCAGTGCCAGAAGCTGAACAGTACCGAGCTGAACAGCGACACCGCGACGCAAACCACGGTGGGCAGATTGCGCACCAGTGGCGCGATCAGGGCGACGAAGGTGGCGACGATGGAAAAGTCCAGGCCCAGTTGATCCAGGTGCGGGATGTTCTGGCCGAGAATGATGCCGGCGAGGGTGAACAGGTTCCAGGCAATGTAGAAGGTCAGGCCCACCCCGAGGGCGTACCAGCGGTTGAACTGCTGCTGGTCGTACTGGCTGGTGAGGGCGAAGAATTCGTCGGTGAGCAAAAAGCCCAGGCCCAGCCGCCAGCGCGTCGGCAGCCCTGACAGCACCGGACGCATCGACAGGCCGTAGAGCAAGTGCTGAGAGGTCAGCAGCAGGGTCGTCAAGAGGATCGAGAACAGGTTGGCCCCGCCCTTGATCATGCCGATGGCGACCAATTGGGCGGCACCGGCAAAAACGATGGCCGACAGCCCCTGACCTTCCCAGGGGGTGAGGTCGGCTTCGATGGCCATGGAACCGGCCAGCAGCCCCCAGGGGGCAACGGCCAGGGACAACGGCAGAATGGCAATGGCGCCCTGGATAAAGGCTTGGCGGGCGAACGGCGGATTGGACATGGACGTCTGCGGCAACTGAACAAGGTTGCACAGCATGCCAGAGCCGCGTGCCGCTGACTTGAACGATCTTGCTGTCCAACGGCACGCGGGCGTTGCGATGCGGCTTAGTGCTTGCTACTTACCAGGCGTTGCTGCACTGCGAAGCAGCCGTTGAGGTCGACGGCTTTGCGCCAATAGAACTCACGTTGATTCGCATCGTTGTTGCCCTGCAACCGGTATATCTCAGCCTGGTAGTCGCGTTGGCGACCCCATTGCATGGCCAGCCCCTGGGGCTGTTCGCGGTTACATAGCAAACGCTCTGCCGGTTGCGGATAGTAGGGGGCGTAGCGGGTGGCCAGGGTCGGGATGTTCTCAAGGTCTCTGGCAAACGCAGGGCTTTGGCGGTAATCCGCGCACCAGGCTTCGATCCCCAGGGCAGACGGCGCAAAGCCCTGGGCCAGGCTGGTCTGTAACAATGGGCAGGCTGCTGGCGGAATCTGTTCGGCGGGCAGGTAGGTCATGTAGTAGAGCGCCAGACGGTACCGGGCCACCGGGTGGTCAAGTTCCACGGCTTTGTGCAACAGGCTCACTGCCGGGGCCAGCGTGCGCCCCATTGCCTGGCCTTGTTGTGCCAGGTCCTGGTCGGTGGTGCTGGTCTTGAGGCTGAAGCTGGTGTTCTGATTGTCGGCCTGTTCCAGCAGCGTCACCGCCTGGCGGTAGAGCAGGTCGGCGTGGGGGTCGATCTGCAGGCCGTCAGCCAGGACGCAGGCAGGTGTCAGTACGGCAAGCACGGCGCTTAATAGCTGTGCGCCTAGCAGGGTGATTCCTCTGGAGGGCAGTGTCTGACGGTTGTGCATCAAGGAACGAATGTCGCAGTTATGTTCAGGGTTCAATCCGACTGTCCGTAGTGGGGCTCGAAGGGGCCTGGGGCAAAAGCAGACATTTTACCCCTTTTGCGACCCGTCTCGAAAGCCGCAGCACATCAGGGCCAGAGTGCGTTGAGATTGTAGATCAGGCCGGTTGCAGCAATCACTAGCAGCACGCCACCGCTGGTCAGGCTGATAAGCCGCTGTCGCTGGGGCGTTGCCACCTTACTGGTCAGCAGGATGTACAGCCCCAGTATGGCCATATCCAGCACCACCCAGACCAGGGAAAGTAGTAACAGGCTGTGACTTGTGTGAGTTGTGATCTGGATGAACTGTGGGAAAAAGGCCATGAAGAACAGGATGTCCTTCGGGTTCGACAGGCCAATGGCAAAGCCTTTCCAGAGACCGCCCTGAGCGTTGCCCGTCACCGCGGTATCGAGTTTCTGCGTCAGCGTCTGGTGCAGGCTGGTGATGGCCAGGTAGCCGATGAACAGGCAGCCGACCAGGCTCAATGCGCTCAGCAAGTGCGGTGCGATAGCCGCACTGGTGAGTATCAGACTGGCAGCCAGGGCGATCAGTACCAGCGAGGCGCCGTTGGTGCCCACGGCGGTCAACAGGGCTTGCCGGCGACCGGCGCTGGCGGCGGTGTTGACGACCAGGGCCACTACCGGGCCTGGCGTTGCGATCAGCAGCAATACGGTCAGGGCATAGGTCAACAGCAGGGCGGTGTTCATCGATGTGCTCGGCAGCCGGAAGGTGGTCGGGCATTTTCGGCAGCGCCCGTAACCTTGTAAAACGCCTGTTACTATGGCTTTCTATTAGTTTTACTAATGCTTTGGGTGGGCGATGTCTGAACGAATTCCAGCGCTACAGGCCCTGCGGGCGTTCGAGGTGGCCGCGCGCTATGGCTCCTTTACCCGTGCGGCCCAGGAACTGGCGCTCACTCAGGGTGCAATCAGTCACCATATCAAGACGCTCGAGGGGCTGTTCGACTGTGCCTTGTTCGAGCGTCGCGGCCCGAAATTGTCGCTTACCGAGCCGGGGCGCTTGCTGGCCCAGGAGCTGAAAGTCGGGTTCAAGATCATCGAAAATGCCTGCGGGCTGCTTAAACAGGACCGCAACGGCATTCGCCTGAAAGCGCCCTCGACCCTGACCATGCGCTGGCTGCTCAAGATGCTCGAGCAATTTCGCCAGCACGACCCACACAGCCGTGTGCAACTGTCCAGCGTGTGGATGGACATCGACCATGTCGACTTCTACAGCGAACCTTTCGAGGCCGCGATACTGTTGGCTGACGGGCGCTTTGCCGCCGAGGTCGACAGCCTCAAGCTGTTTGATGAATGGTTGGTGCCGGTGTGCAGCCCGGACTATCCGGCGGCGACTGCGCAGGACCTGGATGCGCTGAATGCCTGTGAGCTGTTGCACCCATCGGCAGACCGCCGCGACTGGCGGCGCTGGCTGACACGCCTGGGCGCCGCGCAGGTGACGATCGACCGTGGCCAGTTGTTCGACACCCTCGACCAGGGCATCAGCGCCGCCCAGCAGGGCGCGGGTATCGCCGTGGTCGATTTGCTCCTGGCCCAGGGCGAGCTCGACAGCGGCCGCCTGGTCATGCCGTTCCCCCAGGCCGTGGCCACCGCAGAGGGTTATTACCTGACCTGGCCAAGGTCCAGCCCCCAGGCCCGGCAGGTGCGGGCGCTGGGTGAGTTTCTGCGTACCCGGGTGCCGCAACCGCCCTTGCACGGGGTGGACTATTTGTACAACTAATGATTGTGCGGTGTATAGCGTTCATGCTCGGCAAACACCCGCTCAGCCATGAAATCGATGAACACCCGCAAGCGTGGCGGCATCTGCCGACCGGACGGCCACAGCAGGTAGAAGCTGCCGCGTCGCTCCAGGTAATCGTCGAGCACGGTGACCAGTTCGCCCTTGGCCAGTTGCTGGCGCACGGTGAAATCCGGCAGGCAGGTGATGCCGCGGTCGCGCATGGCAAAGCAGACCCGGGTTTCGACATGGTTGCAGACCATCGACACCGGGATCTCATAGTCGCGTTCGGGCTGTTCGCGGCGTAACGGCCAGCGCTCAAGTTTGCCGCTGCTGGGGAAGCGATAGTGCAGGCAGGTGTGCCGGGCCAGGTCGTCAGGCTGGCGCGGCGTGCCGCAGCGTTGCAGATAGCCGGGCGATGCCACCAGCAGGTGCTGAAAGTGGCCGAGGAATTTTGCGTTCAGGCGTGAGTCCGAAGGCGTGCCGCCGCGCATCACCACGTCGAAGCCTTCGCCGATGATATCGACCATGCGGTCGCTGAAGTCCAGGTCCAGTTCAACCTCAGGATACAGCGCCATGAATTCACTCAAGGCCGGCATCACCAGGGCCGTGACCTGCGGCAGGCTGATGCGCAGGCGGCCGCGCGGCGTTTCGTTTGACTGCGACAGCTCAAGCTCGGTGGCTTCGATTTCGGCGAGGATGCGCCGGCTGCGTTCGAGAAACACCATGCCTTCGGCGGTGAGGGTAATGCTGCGCGTGCTGCGGTGAAACAGGCGCACTCCCAGGCGAGCTTCCAGGCGCGCCACCCGCTTGCCAATGGCCGAGGCACTTACCCCCAGAGATTGGGCGGCAGCAACGAAGCTGCGGGTTTCGGCCACCCGCACAAACACCACGAAACCATTGAGGCTATCCACCTGCAACTCCTATTGCGGACATCGATGTCCTGGATGTACGGAATACTACCCGTCTTTTTCCGCAGTTGCCGTCGCCGGTAAGGTTGTCCTGGTCTTTTACCCAGGAGTTTCACCATGACTCAGATGAGTTGCACAGCCGAGGCCTCGGCGGTTTCCGATGTTAGCGATCAACCGTTGCCGCTTAGCGGTTTGTTGGCCCTGGCCATGACCGGCTTCATTGCCATCCTCAGCGAAACCTTGCCTGCCGGGCTGCTTGGGCAGATCTCGGCAGGCATGCAGATCAGCGAGGCGATGACCGGGCAACTGGTCACGGTGTATGCCCTGGGCTCGTTGCTCACGGCCATTCCGTTGGTGACCCTGACCCAGGGCTGGCGTCGGCGTCCGGTGCTGTTGCTGGCGATTGTCGGCTTCTTGCTGTTCAACACCCTTACCGCCTTGTCGCACTCTTATCTGTTGACCCTGGTGGCGCGCTTCATGACCGGCGTCGCTGCAGGCCTGGCCTGGGGCGTGATCGCCGGGCATGCGCGGCGCATGGTCAGCCCCGCGCAGCAGGGCCGGGCGATGGCGGTGGCAATGATCGGCGCGCCGGTGGCGCTATCACTGGGTGTGCCGGCCGGTACCTGGCTGGGGGAACTGTTCGGCTGGCGGATGACCTTTGCCCTGGTCTCGTTTGCCACCCTGGCTCTGGTGGCCTGGGTGCTGTGCAAGGTGCCGGACTTTGAAGGCCACAAACCGGGCCAGCGTCCGGGTGTAGTTCAGGTGTTGCGCACGCCTGGGGTATTGGCGGTATTACTGGTTATTCTCACCTGGATCCTGGCCCATAACGTGCTGTACACCTACATCGTTCCCTTCCTCGCGGCGGCGGGCCTGGCCGCGAGTACCGGCCTGGTGCTGCTGACCTTCGGCATTGCCGCCCTGGCCGGTATCGCCCTGGTGGGCGCCTGGGTCGACCGGCACTTGCGCACTCTGGTGCTGTTGAGCCTGGCCGGCTTTGCCACGGTGGCGCTGGTGCTGGGGTTTGTCGGCCAGTCGGCGCCGCTGGTGTTTGTCAGCGTCGCGCTCTGGGGGTTGACCTACGGCGGCGCGCCGACCTTGCTGCAGACCGCCAGCGCCGATGCCGCCGGCGAGGGTGCCGATGTCGCCCAGTCGATGATCGTCACCGTGTGGAATCTGGCGGTTGCCGCTGGCGGCCTGCTTGGCGGCCTGTTGCTGACGCACTGGGGCGTGGGCAGCTTCACCTGGGTGCTGTTGCTGTTGATCGCGTTGGCCTTGCTGATTGCCGGGCGTGCCCATCGCCACGGCTTTGCACCGGGCGCACGGGTAGCCGGCTAAGGTAGAATCGCTGTTCAGACAGTTTGTTTCGAGGTTGCAGCGGTGGAGTTACAGCAGGGCTTTGTCCTGACCCGGCATTGGCGCGACACACCGGCAGGCACCTGTGTCGAGTTCTGGCTGGCCACCGACCAGGGCCCCCGTCGCCTGCGCTTGCCGCTGCAGACCTCGGTGGCCTTTATCCCCGCCGCCCACCGTCAGCAAGCACAGGCGGTGTTGCGTGGCGAGCGTGGGGTGGAGTTGCGCCCACTTGAGCTGCGTGACTTCGAGCAACGCCCGGTGCTGGGTCTGTACTGTCGCCAGCATCGGCAGTTGATACAACTGGAAAAGCGCTTGCGCGCTGCCGGGGTGCAAGTCTACGAGGCCGATATTCGCCCGCCCGAGCGCTACCTGATGGAGCGCTTCATCACCGCCCCGGTGAGCTTCAGCGGCACGCCGGACGAACAGGGTGTGTTGCAGGACGCCCAGCTCAAACCGGCCCCCGACTACCGGCCGACGCTGAAACTGGTGTCGCTGGACATCGAAACCACCGAGCGCGGCGAGCTGTATTCCATTGCCCTGGCAGGCTGCGGCCAGCGTCAGGTGTACATGCTCGGTCCGGCCAACGGCGATGCTGACGGGATCGACTTCGACCTTGAGTATTGCGCCAGCCGTGCGCAATTGCTCGAGCGCTTGAACCGCTGGATGGCGCTGCATGACCCTGACGCAATCATCGGCTGGAACCTGGTGCAGTTCGACTTGCGCGTGCTGCAGGCGCATGCCGAGCAGCTAAAGGTGCCCTTGTGTCTTGGGCGCGAAGGGGAGGCGATGGAGTGGCGGGAGCATGGCAGCCGTTCGCACTTCTTTGCCGCGGCCACTGGCCGCCTGATCATCGACGGCATCGAGGCGCTGCGCTCGGCGACCTGGAGCTTCCCTTCGTTCAGCCTGGAAAACGTCGCCCAGACCCTGCTTGGCGAGGGCAAGGCGATCGACACGCCGTATCAGCGCATGGACGAAATCAACCGCATGTTCGCTGAGGACAAGCCGGCCCTGGCGCGCTACAACCTCAAGGACTGCGAGCTGGTTACGCGCATTTTCGCCAAAACCGAACTGCTGACCTTCTTGCTCGAACGGGCCACGGTCACCGGCTTGCCCGCCGATCGCAGCGGTGGATCGGTCGCTGCGTTTTGCCACCTGTACATCCCCCTGATGCACCGCCAGGGTTTTGTTGCGCCGAACCAGGGCGAGCGTCCGGATGAAGCCAGCCCCGGCGGGTTTGTCATGGACTCGCGGCCCGGCCTCTACGAGTCGGTGCTGGTGCTCGACTACAAGAGTCTGTATCCGTCGATCATTCGTACCTTTCTGATCGACCCGCTGGGGTTGGTCGAGGGTTTGCGCGAGCCGGATGACATCCATTCGGTGCCGGGCTTTCGCGGTGCGCGCTTTTCCCGCAGCCATCACTGCCTGCCGTCGATTGTCGAGCGAGTCTGGCAGGGACGCGAGACGGCCAAGCGCGAGAAAAATGCAGCCTTGTCCCAGGCCTTGAAGATCATCATGAATGCTTTCTACGGGGTGCTCGGCTCCAGTGGCTGCCGGTTCTTTGATCCGCGTCTGGCATCGTCGATCACCATGCGCGGCCACGAGATCATGCGCCGTACCCGCGAACTGATCGAAGCCCAGGGCTATGCGGTGATCTACGGCGACACCGACTCCACCTTCGTCTGGCTCAAGAGCGCTCACAGCGAAGCCGATGCCGACGTCATCGGCCAGCGCCTGGTGCAGCAGGTCAACCAATGGTGGCGCGAGCACCTGCGCGAAACCTATGACCTGAACAGTGCCCTGGAACTGCAATACGAAACGCACTACAAGCGTTTCCTGATGCCGACCATTCGCGGCGCCGAGGAGGGCAGCAAGAAGCGCTACGCCGGCCTGGTCCAGCGCGGCGACGGCAACGACGAGATGATTTTCAAGGGCCTGGAAAGCGTGCGCACCGACTGGTCGCCGCTGGCTCGGCAGTTCCAGCAGGAGCTCTACGAGCGCATCTTCCGCCGTCAGCCCTACCAGCACTATTTGCGTGAGTATGTGCGCCAGACCCTGGCCGGCGAGCTGGATGAGCTGCTGATCTACCGCAAGCGCCTGCGCCGGCCGCTGGCCGACTACCAGCGCAATGTACCTCCGCATGTGCGCGCGGCGCGCATGGCTGACGAGTTCAATGAGCGTCAGGGGCGCCCGCGGCAATACCAGAATGGCGGCTGGATCAGCTACGTGATCACCCTCAATGGGCCCGAGCCGCTGGAGACCCGGCAATCGGCCATCGACTACGACCATTACCTGACCCGGCAACTGCAGCCGGTGGCGGATGCGATCCTGCCCTTCGTGCAGGACGATTTCAGCGCCTTGATCGATCGGCAGATGGGTTTGTTCTAATGCAATCAATCCCTGTAGGAGCGGGGGGGGGGGGGGGGGGGGGGGGGGGGGGGGGGGGTGGGGGGGGGGGGGGGGGAGGAGGTGGGGTTTTGTGTCTGGGCTTGATTGCTTTTCTCCCCCCCCCCCCCTCCCCCCCCCCCCCCCCCCCGCTCCTACAGTCCGCGAATCAACCATAGCGCCAACATCAACCACGCCGCCGCCGCCAGGGCGGTGACGGTGCGCACATGGTTCCAGCGATTCCAGCTCGGCACATACCGGTGCCAGGCCGCTGCCGCCTCGCTGCTGGCCGGATCAAGGCGGGCCAGGGCCTGGTTTTTCGGCACGTTGAACAGCATCGTCACGATGATGTTGCCCGCCAGGTACAGCCCGCCCCCCATGGCCATGCACAGGCTGCCTGGCAGCGGCCAGCGCTGGTAGGCCCAGATCAACAAGGCAACACTGGTCAGCCCGGTGCCGAGGAACAAGGCCAGGAACAAGCGGTTGAGTACCACCTGGTTGATCGACTGCATGGCCGCCACGGCGCTGTGTTCCGGAATACGTTCCAGCGCTTTCATGACGAAGTTGGAGAAGGCGAAGAACAATCCACCCATCAAGCCACAGCCAAGGGCCGTGGCAAGGATCAGCAACAACAGCAAGGCTTCGACAACGCTCATGGTCCGGTCCTTCAGCAGTGGCAGTGGCAGGCGTGGCTGACAGCCATCAGCTATCCTCAGATTCAGATGTCAGCCTGGTCTGGACGTGCCCAAGGTCCTACATGGAAATCGGAAGTTACCTTTGAGCTGTCCACGGATTTCGTCCTGTAGTTTAGGCTCGCACCTCGGATCTTTCGTCGCGATCTGTAGTCTTTGATGCATGGAATTTGAAGGAGATGCGCATGCTCATACGGTCACTGACCCTTGCCACCTTGTTGGCCATTTTTGCCGGCCCTGTTTTCGCTGACAACAGTGATCCCAAACCGCTGGACCAGGATCTGTACAAGGCCCGCCCCTTGATCGTCATCGCGCCCAGTACTGCGGACCCGACCCTGAGCCGTCTGAACGAAGCCCTTAAAGACCCGGAGACCAAGAAGAGGTTCGAGGACAACAATCTGGTGCTTTACAGCATTGCCGGCATGATGGGCAAACGTGATGGCAAGGACCTTGACCAGCAGACGACCATGGCCCTGATCCGTCAGTTCAGGTTCAGCGCCGCCGATACTGTCGTTACCCCTGTAGTGCTGGTGGGCAAGGATGGTTCACAGCATCGTATTGCGCACACGGGCACCCTTGAACCCAAGGCGATTTTCGACGCCGTGGACGCCTTGCCCGCTGAAGAAAAAGCTATCGTCGCCCCAACCGTGGCGGAGCAAAAACAAGCGGTTAGCACCGAGACTAAAGATGGCAAACCGGCTAAGCCGGCCAAACCAGCCAAACCGCTGCCACCGCCCAAGCCCCTGGAAGACTGAGGCTGATCAACTGCCGGTCTTGACCTTGCTCCACACCCGGGTGCGCACCCGTTCCAGCTTCAGTGGCAACGGTTCAAGTGGGAACAGGGTGTCGAGCACTGCCTGGGACGGGTACACCGTGGGGTTGTCACGGATGTTGCTATCGACCAGCCCGGTCGCATCCTTGTTCGCATTCGGGTAGCCCAGGTAGTTGGTCGAGGCGGCGATGACCTTGGGTTCGAGCATGTAGTTGATGAACGCCAGTCCCTGTTGCGGGTTGGGCGCCTGCTTGAGCAGCACCATGTTCTCCAGCCACATCGGCGCGCCTTCGCGAGGAATGCTGTAGCGGACCTGTCGGCCGTTACCCGCATTTTCCGCGCTCAACTTGGCCTCGAACACACCGCCAGACCAGCCCACCACCACGCACACATTGCCGTTGGCCAGATCCGAAATGAACCGCGATGAGTCGAAGTAGCGAATGTGCGGGCGTAACTTCAGCAGCAGCGCTTCGGCCTTGCGGTAGTCGTCCGGGTTCTTGCTGTTGTAGGGCAGTCCCAGGTAGTGCAGGGCAATGGGAATGATCTCGTTGGGGGCGTCGAGCATCGCCACCCCGCACTCGCTCAGTTTGGCCAGGTTCGCTTCATCGAAGATCAGCGCCCAGGAGTCCATCGGTGCCTGTTCGCCGAGCAAGGCTTTGACCTTGTCCTGGTCATAACCAATGCCCGTGGTGCCCCACATGTACGGGGCGGCATAGCGGTTGCCGGGGTCGTTGCTCTGCAGCTTGGCGAGCATCAGCGGGTCGAGGTGGGGGAAGTTGGGCAGCTGGCTGCGGTCAAGTTCGGCCAACACCCCGGCCTTGATCAGGTTGGGCAGCAGGTCGCCGCTGGCGAATACCACGTCATAGCCGCTGCGCCCGGCCATCAGCTTGCTTTGCATCACGTCGCTGTTGTCGAACACGTCGTAGACCGTGGCGATCCCCGAGGCCTGCTGGAATTCCTTGGTGGTGTTCGGTGCGATGTAGTCGTACCAGTTGTAGATATGCACGCTGGGTGGGGCGCTTTCTTGTGCCAAAGCGCTTGCGCTGCACAGCAACGCGGCCAGGGCCAGGGGTAGACAGCGGGGCGGCTTCATGGGGGCACTCCAGAATTTTTGTTGTTGTGGGGCAGTGCTAGGGAATCAACAGCTCGCGGCGCCCGTCGGGGTGCTCGATTCGTGTGCCGAGTAATTGCAGGCGGCGGTCCTTCAGGTAGTCGTAGTCGCGGCGGGCCAACTGCAACTGCTCAAGGTCCAGGTCGATCTGCTGGCTGCAAGGTTCGCGACCGGCCTCGAACAACACCCGACCATGGGGATCGACCACGGCGCTGCCTCCGGCGAACAGCAGCCCGCCGTCACCCGGGCCTACCCGGTTGACCATGAGGGCAAAGGCCTGGTTTTCCTGGGCACGTGCCATGATCGCGGTGCGGTGCACCGGGCCGTAAGGGTCCATGTTGCCGTTGCTGACGATGATCAGGTCGACGCCCAGCTGGCCCAGGGCACGGCTGCTCTCCGGCAGTTCGATGTCGTAGCAGATCAGCAGGCCGATGCGCAGGCCTTTCCAGCAGGTGGTGGCGTAACGATCGCCGGCCTGGAACAGACCGCGTTCGGATGGCCACAGGTGAGTTTTGCGGTAGGACAGGGCGATGCCGTCGGGCGTCAGCAGCACCGAGGTGTTGTAGTAAACGCCGTCGGCCTGCTCGGCAAGCCCGATCACCACGGCCACGCCGCGTTCGCTCACCGCGCGCTGCACGGTTTGCAGGGTCGGGCCCTGCAGCGGTTCAGCTACAGCAGGCAGCTGTTCGGCGCTGGCAAAACCCATCAGTTGGGTTTCCGGAAACACCAGCAGGTCGGTGTCGGTCTTGCAGCTGGCTATGGCTTCCAGCGTGCGTTGCAGGTTGTAGGCGGTATCGCCGTCGCGGCCATCAATTTGTATCAATTCGATCTTCATCGCGGTTCCTTGTGCAGAGCTGGAACCGAGTATGCGCGGCCGGCCGCGGGCCGCACATTACTGCGATGGGGTAACCCTCAGTGGGTAATGCCGTCAGTCCCCGGCCTGAGCCTGCAGCAGCAACTGACCCTCTACGTCGCGGACCAGCCCGCTGGCCAGCAGCAACGGCAGCAGGCGCTTGTGCAACTGCGGTTCGACAAAGGCACGCAGGGTATCGAGATCAAGATTGCCCAGCGCCGACAGCTCGGCCTTGGTGTACGACAACCAGGCTTTTTTCAGCACCAGCAGTACGTCGCTGCCTGCTGTGGTGGCGAAGCGTCGATGCAGTTTCTGCCCTGCCAGGTCGAAACTGTGCGCGTGTTCGTAGTCCGACTCATCGCCGGCACCGGCCAGGCAGCGGCTGCAACGGCAGGGGCCGTCGCCGAAGGCCTTTTCCAGGTAGGTGTTGAAATCCACCACGGGCTTGAGGCTCAGGCGCTTGTCGACTTCGAACAGGTCCGAGGTCAGGTGTTGTTCAGCGGTCAATGTGTTTTCCCTGAATAGTCTTGGCGGGCGCGCACAATACCAGTCTTTGCCGCTGCCGGATGTCGAAGCGAAGGGGATTTTTCCGTGACACTCCATTACCCTAGGCGCCCGCGTGCGTCAGCAGACGCCGATCTATCCGTCGTTGGAGTTTCAAGCATGTACAACTACACAGCCACCGTGACCGTCAGCGACGATCTGCACGATGACGTCGAAGCGGTGGAAAACGTCGCGATCCGGGTCGGTCTGGAGGCAGTTACCGAGTCGTTGAAAAAAGTGCATTTCACCGGCACCCTGGCCGCGCCTGATGCTCCCACCCATATCTGCGTGACCCTGGACAACGGCCTGAGCTACTACGGTCCGATCGTCAATGGCCACGCTGAACTGGAAGGTGGCTGGATCGCCTTCGAATGCGACATGCTTACGCCGCAGGAACTGGGCCTGTAAGGCTCGCTTTCAGCGCACCCTTCATCCCCTCGCCGTATCACGGTCTGTGGCGGGGGTATCCTGTAGGATTGAGCTAGGGTCCGGCTGCAGTACGGGAGTGCATGAGATGAACGGCCACCCCGAAAACGACTCCCAGGATGAACTTGATCTGATGGCCACCGAGTATGAACTCGGCACACTGGGAGCAGGTCCGCGCCCAGAGGTGGAGCACCATCTCAATCATGATGCCGAGGTGCAAGCGGCGGTTGACGCCTGGGAGCAGCCGTCATCCGACCCTGCACCTGTTCAATTGCCACCGTCCGGCCTGTGGCCGCGAATCAAGCACTGGTGGCATCACCGCGGCTGACTCAGGCCAGCGCGGCCGACCAGAGCAACCCCGCCAGATACAAGCCAACGCCGAACACGGTGTGGGCCAGCAGGCTGCGCACGCGCGCCGCTGCAGGGTTTGGCGTCTTTGAGGCGAAAAGGCCGGCGCCCATCCCCGGCTGCATGATCAGGTAAGGCGCCAGCACCGTGGCCACGCCCAGCGCCAATGCCGGCAGTAATGTCGGTTGCACTACCCAGCCCACACCATTGATCAGCAGCAGAAGTGCCGCAAAGCCGATACCGATCAGGTAGTGGGTGGCCCAGCCCAGCACACGTTCTGCGGGCAGTGCCGGAGCTTTGGCGATGCTGGAGTGGAAGAACTGACCTCGGGGCATGTAGCCGATCCAGCGTCCGACCAGTGCCCAGTTCGGTCCTTGCATGCCCAGCACCCGCTGTTGAAACAGCGCCCACACGTCAGCCAGGGCAGTGGCCGTCACCCCGATCAGTACGGCGAAGATCAGTCCTTCGAGCATCGTTATCTCCATTCTTATCATTCAATAGATTGATTGAATAATTGGCCAATGTTACTTTGCTGTCAATGACCGATCTCAAAACCCAACACCAGGATATCGCCGAGCTGGCCCGCACCTTGGGCCATGCCCATCGCTTGAACCTGCTCGACGCCATGGCCCAGGGCGAGCGCGCCGTCGAGCAACTGGCTCAGCACTGCGAACTGACTCTGGCCAATGCCTCCCAACACCTGCAGCACTTGCGCCGGGCCGGTTTCGTGCAGGCCCGCCGCGATGGCAAGCGCGTGCTCTACAGCCTCAGTGCCGGCCCTGTGCAGGGTGTGCTGGCGGCGTTGGGACAGTTCGCGCAATACAATCGGGCAGCCATGCGCGCGCTGCTCGATGATAGCCAGCACATGCCCGAACAGCTCGAAGCGATCAGCCGTGAAGAGTTACTTGAGCGCCTGCGCGAGCACAGCGTGACCTTGCTCGATGTGCGTCCGGCCGCTGAATTCGCCCAGGGGCATTTGCCCGGCGCGATCAACATCCCGTTCGAAGAACTGCAGAAGCGCCTGGGCGAGCTGTCGCCCGCCCAGGAAGTGATCGCCTACTGCCGGGGACCGTGGTGCGTGTTCTCCCGCGATGCCGTCGCCGCCCTGAGGGCGGGCGGCTTGCAAGCGCGGCATTTTGCCAATGGCGTCGAACACTGGCCGGGCGAGTTGCACTGAATCAGCCAAGTTCCGCCAGGCAGCGCTCGAGGATGTCCAGGCCTTCGTTCAATACCTCAGGTTCAATGGTCAGCGGCGCGAGCAGGCGGATGATGTGGCGGGCCTTGCCGCTGGGCATCAGCAGCAGGCCGGCAGCCCTTGCCGCTTCCAGTAGCTGGGCAAGCTGGGCCGGTGCTGGTGCGCCCTTGGCGTCGACCAGCTCGATACCGCGCATCGCCCCGGTGCCGGTCAAACGCCCCAGGTAGGGTGAAAGCTGTTGTGCCTGCCAGCGCTGGTAGCGGCTGACAATCGCGCTTTCCTGCAATTCACCCCAGGTGGCGAGGTTGGCATCGGTCATTGCCTCCAGGGTGGCCAAGGCCGCGGCGCAGGCCATCGGGTTGCCTGAATAGGTGCCGCCCAAGCCGCCTTTGGGCAGGCTGTCGAGCAATGCCTTGCGCCCGACTACCGCGCCCAACGGCATGCCGCCAGCGATGCTCTTGGCCAGCAGCAACAGGTCCGGTTCGATCCCCAGGCGCGGGAAGGCAAAGCGCTGCCCGGTACGGCCGAAGCCGGACTGGATTTCGTCGGCGATGAGCACAATCCCGTGATTGTCGCAAAATGCACGCAGGGCCTGGGCAAAGGCAGGCTCCATGGCCAGGAAACCGCCTTCGCCCTGGACTGGTTCGAAAATCACCGCAGCCACTTCGTTGACGTCGATTTCAACGCTGAACAGACGCTCCAGAGCTTGTAGCGCCTGATCGCTGCTGACTCCGGTGTCGATGCTGGGGAAGGGCAGGTGATAGACCGGCCCCGGCAATATGCCAACCCGTTGTTTGTAGGGCGCGACCTTGCCGTTAAGGTTCAAGGTGGCCAGGGTGCGTCCGTGAAAGCCGCCGTCAAAGGCGATGATCGCCGTCTTGCCGGTAGCGCCACGGGCGATCTTCAGGGCATTTTCAGCCGCTTCAGCGCCACTGTTGGTGAGCATCCCGCCAAGGGGGTAGGAGGCCGGTACGAAGTCACTCAGGCGTTTCATCAACTCGATGTAGGGCTCGTGCCCGGCGGCATTGAAGGCGTAATGCGTCAGGCGGCTCGCTTGATGCTGGATCGCCGTGACAATAGCCGGGTTGCAATGTCCCAGGTTCAATACGCCAATACCGCCGACAAAGTCTATGTAGCGTTTGCCGTGGGTATCCCAGACTTCAGCATTTTTGCCGTGGGAAAGTGTTATGGGGTGAACTACGGAAATCGACTGGCTGATGTATTCGTGGCTCATGTGCACGCGGCCTCTGGCAAGTTGTAGCGGTATCTAAACGAGAGGGCAGGTATGAGCGCAAACGAATTTAACGATTGCAGTTATTCCTGAAATTACGGAAGTCGCTTCTGCGCGATTAGATGTTCGCTGCTACCCGGTGCAAGCTCATGCAGAGGATGGCGGTTGGTTCGGCGAAAATAGCGTGAGGTCATTCCGTGGTGGAATCATGTGCTTCTAAAAGGTCGTTTGTGAGAGTCGGTCCTGTAGGTTAATACTGACCCACATCAAGGATTTCAACTGAATTTATCAGTAGGCAAAACACTGGCGTCAGGGTAACTAACTGAGCACTTTTGCTTGCCTGGAAGTTTATTGAAAAGTACTCATTGCCTGCACTTTAGAAGGCACTTTTTTGGCTTGGGACGGGCCCTCGATAACAACAAGCGTCACCACTCCAATAACAATTTCTGCGTTAACCCTGTCGGCTGCGCACGCTGTGCATCGACATACCCAGTTGAGGGTTGAACATGGCATCGCTACAACAAAAGAAACAGCGTTCGCTACAGCACGGTCTGACCTCCCGCCAGGTCTCGATGATTTCCATTGCCGGGATCATCGGTGCCGGTCTGTTCATCGGTTCATCCACCGCCATCGCCACCGCCGGGCCGGCCATTCTCATTTCCTACGCCATGACTGGCCTGCTGGTGCTGCTGGTGATGCGCATGCTCGGCGAAATGGCCATCGCCAACCCCAACAGTGGCTCGTTCTCCACTTATGCCAGCCAGGCCATCGGCCCTTGGGCCGGATTCACCATCGGCTGGTTGTACTGGTGGTTCTGGGTGTTGATCATTCCGGTGGAGGCGATTGCCGGGGCCGATATCCTGCATGCCTATTTTCCTGGTGTGCCGTCCTGGTTGTTTGCCTTTCTGATCATGATCGTGCTGTCGTGCACCAACCTGATCAGCGTGAAGAACTTTGGTGAATTCGAGTACTGGTTTGCCTTGATCAAGGTGGTGGCGATCCTGGCGTTCATCGTCGTCTGCACCCTGGCGGTGTTCGGCGTCTGGCCGCTGGCGCAGCAGACCTCCGGGGTCAGTCAACTGTGGGCCAACGGTGGCTTCATGCCCAATGGCTTTGGCGCGGTGCTGGGCGGTGTACTGGTGACGATCTTCTCGTTCTTCGGTGCTGAAATCGTGACCATTGCCGCCGATGAAACCGCCAACCCCAAGGAGAAGATCCGCAAGGCAACCAACCTGGTGGTCTATCGCATCGCCATCTTCTATATCGTCTCGATCTTCTTCATTGTCTCGCTGGTGGCCTGGAACGATCCGGGGCTCAAGTCCGTTGGTTCCTTCCAGCGGGTACTGGAGGTGCTCAATGTGCCGGGTGCCAAATTGCTGGTCGACCTCGTGGTATTGGTGGCGGTGACCAGTTGCATGAACTCGGGTTTGTACACCGCCTCGCGGATGCTGTACTCCCTGGGTTCGCGTGGAGAGGCATTGCCTATGACCAAGCGCATTTCCGGCAACGGCGTGCCGACGGTTGCAGTGATTCTCTCGACCTTTGCCGGGTTTGCCGGCTGCCTGGTCAACTACGTGTTCCCCGGCAAGGTCTTTGGCTTTCTGCTCTCGACCACGGGCGCCATTGCCCTGCTGGTGTACCTGGTGATTGCCGTATCGCAACTGCGCATGCGCGCCATCACTGACCGTGAAGGTACGCCTCTGGAGTTCAAGATGTGGCTGTTCCCGTGGCTGACCTGGCTGGTGATCGGCCTGATCGTCACTGTGCTGGGCTACATGCTGATCAGCCCCGCTTACCGTTACGAAACCCTGATGACCGCTGGCGTGACCCTGGCGATCCTGTTGATCTCGCTGACCCGACGCAAGTCAGCCGCCAATGACCTGGCTGGCCAGGCGCTGACATCAGGTAAAGGTGTCTAGCCGGTACCTTCCTGTACACCGAAGCCCATGACCAGTGCATGGGCTTTTGCGTTGCACGGCGGTACTATCGGCAACGCTTTCCCTCTAAAACAGACAACCAGGAAGCTTATGAACAACCCTCTGTTATCCGTTCAGGAACTGGCCGCCCCCGAAGGCGTCTGCTATGGCTGCGGCTGTTCCCACCCAAGCGGTCTGCACCTGAAAAGCCATTGGGATGCAGACGGTATTCACCTGATCTGCCGGCATTCGCCCGACAGTACCTTTCTTGGCTGGCCCGGGCTGGTCTACGGCGGCCTGCTGGCCATGCTCGTCGATTGCCATTCCAACTGGGCTGCCATGGCCTACCACTACCGCGCCGAAGGGCGTGAGCCGGGCAGCCTGCCGCGTATTGACTGCGTGACCGGACAACTCAACCTGACCTACCTCAAGCCTACGCCCATGGGCGTCGAGCTACTGCTCAAGGCGCGGGTCGAAGGCGAGGTAGGGCGCAAGAGCCGGGTGATCTGCGAAGTCTGGGCCGACGACGTGCTGACCGTGAGCGCCGACTCGGTGTTCGTCCGGGTCGACACCGAGCGGCTCAAGCACAAGGCTCACGGGCAAGCCTAACGCAGGCTGGGGGCCATCTGTCCGAGGACATCCAGTACGGCGTTGGCCAGCTGTTTTGAGCGCAGACCGTTCCAGCCCGTTTCCGGGTTTGGCGCGTCATCGTGGTCCTTGAACGGCATCTCCAGGGTCAGCGACAGGCAATCGTAGGCCTGGCCAACGCTGTTGGCGCCCAGGGTCAGGTTGGCCTGGCCCGGCGCCGAACGCGGGTAACCATGGACCTGCTGGAAGTCGGCCGTGCGCTTGCACAGGCTGTCGCGGAAGGTTTTTTCCAGTGCTTCGATACGCGGCGTGAAGCCGGGATTGCCTTCGCAGCCTGCGGTGAAGACGTGGGGGATTTCCTCATCGCCGTGCACGTCGAGGAACATATCGACGCCGTACTGCTTCATCTGCACTTGGGCGAACAGTACTTCCGGGCTCTTGTCGGTGCTTGCGCTTTGCCAGGCGCGGTTGAGGTCCTGGCCGGCAAAATTGGTGCGCAGGTGGCCGCGTATCGCGCCATCAGGGTTCATGTTGGCAATCAGGTACAGGTCGGCCTGCTGCAGCAGTGCCTGCAGGGTCGGGTCGTTGTGTTGCAGGCGATCGATCACGCCTTCCATGAACCACTCGGCCATGTGTTCGCCCGGGTGCTGCTGGGCAATGATCCAGATCTTGCGTTTGCCACCGGCGCCATCGCCGGCACGCAGCAACTGAATATCACGACCTTCGACGCTGCGACCGGTGGCCAGCAGTTCGACGCCAGTCAGGCGGGTGGCGCGTTCGATCAGTTGATTGTGGCGGGCGCGGGGGTAGGGCTCGAAATAGGCGAACCAGGCCTGTGGCTGCTCGGCGTTGAGTTCAAAGCTCAGGGCTTTGCCGACAAACCGGGTAGGCACCCGGAACCAGTTCTGCTGATCGTAGGACGCTACCGCCTGATACCCCGTCCAGGCTTCGTTATAGGAAGACTGCCCGGCGTTCTCCAGCACAAAACTGTGTGCCTGGCCTGGCGTCAGGCCACTGGCTCTGAAGTGAAACCACTGGAAGTGATCACTGTTGGTATCAGGACGAATAGCCAGGCGCACATGGCGCGGGTCACTGGCATCGTTGATGAGGATATTGCCGGAATCGAAATCGCAGTCGATGTGCAGAGGGGGCAGCGTCACGGTCATCACCAGGCTCCTGTAGAGTTGTTGTGACCCTCACTCTACACGCCTGGCTCAGGACCAGAAACCGATCGCTGCCATTGCCGCCAGGGCCAGGCCGATGGCCACCGAACAGCCGCCGATGGACAGTGCCGCCCGAGGCTGGCGATACCAGGCGTCATGGCCCAGTTGCCGCGCCGGGGCCAGCAGGGTGCGCCAACGCAGTTCAGTGGCGTGAAAGGCTTCGCGGTGTTCGGGGGTGGTGTCGAGCCAGCGACGGAAGTCGATGCGTTCGCTGGCAGTCACGTCCGGGCTTTGCAGGCGCACGTACCACTGGCCCGCGGCGCTGGCGATGACATCACCCTGCGGGCGGACACTCTGCAGCGCCTGGTTCATGTGGCGTTCTACCGTAAGCGCAGGCAGGTCGAGGCGCTTGGCAATGACAGCAAAGCTCATCTGGTCGAGACGGCTGAGAAGGAACACCTGCTGGACGCGACGCGGCAGTTTTTTCAGCTGCAGCAGCAGGCCATCGTCAGCGAGGTCCTGGGAATGGGGGTGGTGCTCAAGGGGCAGCAGCAGACGGGTCATGTACAAGCTCCTTGCTTAGTAAGAGGGGGAGGGGGCGTCCTCCGTGACGCGCTAACAGCTTAGTCTTAACGAGATTGATTCTCAAGTGCTAATTCTGCAAAGCGCTGTTACATGCTTCACCCTGCGACATTCATTTGCTATCATCGCGGCCATTCAAGCAACACCCGCCTTCATTAGCCTGAAGAGCCCAAAAAAAAGACCCGGCAAAAAGCCGGGTCAAAAACCGTGATTAGCCTGATGAGGAGATAATCTGAGAGTCCGACCTAAGGGCTTTCAGTTTATCCAACCAGTCTCGCGACCAGTTGTGAGCAATAATAATCGTTATCATTTGCAAGTCAAATGAATTTTCTGTCATTCCGTAAAAAAACTTTACCGAATGCACTCCCTCGTTCAATGAACGGCGCTGGCACCGTTATCGCAGCGACTCCCCACGTTTACCTCTGAGTACTTGTTCAGGACCGCTGATGAGTGATCGGCATGAGTTCGATCACCGTCCTGGCCGTGTTGATCATGTGCACCACAGCCAGCGCCAGATCCCGCTGCGTACCCTGCAAACTGTTCGCCGACTCGTGCGCGGTGGCTGCGGCCCAGCGCAGTAACTGGGTCACATGCTCATTGGCCTGGACTTCATTCAAGCCCTCGCGTGGCACCAGCCAGCTCGACTGTGCCGAGTCCGCAGGCGGGGCGGGGTTCAAGTAGAAATCCAGTGCACGTCGCGCGGCATCGCTGTTGCTCAGGGACTCGTTGTCCAGGGTGAGATCCTTTTCAGTGGGTGTCTGTTTCATGCGGCAGCCTGCCTTGTGAATGATCAATGATCGGACATGGCAAAGACTAATACGTTTTGTGGTTACTACTAATCTTTAAATACTACAATTTGTGTATTGAGCGCCATGGGGCAGTCCGTATCGTGCCAGCGATGGATAATTGGACTGATCTGGTTAAAGCCAGGATGCGTGAAATAAGCCTCACGCAGGAAAAGCTCGCCGAGCGCCTCGGCTACACGCAAGGCGCCGTGGGCCATTGGCTGCGCGAGAAACGACAGCCGAAACTGCGGGTGCTCAACCAGATTCTGGTGGAAGTGGGGTTCCCGCCGCTGCAGATGGTGTATCCCCACCAGTTGCGCGAAAACAGCGGTGTCTATGAAGCAAACGCTTTTCCGCTTGCGGTGACCGGTGCCGACGGCCAACGGCACGAATTGTATTTTCGCTACCCGATTCTGAGTTGGGACAACCTGGACGAAACAGAGGCGCCTGAAACCGCCGAACGCCAGGCAAGCGACTATGCGGCGCAGGGGCGAGGGTTCTGGTTGCGTGTCGAAGGCGATGCGATGACGGCGCCAATGGGCTTGAGCGTGCCGCAGGGCATGTTGATCCTGGTGGACAGCGGTATTGGCGCAGAATCCGGCAAGCTGCTGATCGCACGCTCACTCGACAACTCGGCCATAGTGTTCCGCCAGTTGATCGAGGAGGGTGGCCAGCGCTACCTGAAACCACTCAACCCGACCTATCCCAAGGCGCTGTTTACCGAGCAGACCGAAGTGCTCGGTGTGGTGGTACAGGCGTTGGTGAAGTTCTGAAGGTGGAAACAACCATGGTGGGAGCGGGGGGGGGGGGGGGGGGGGGGGGGGGGGGGGGGGGGGGGAGGGGGGGGGGGAGGGGGAGAGGAGCACGAGGGCAA
>NZ_JBMOWO010000054.1:0-120765 GCF_049310525.1 Pseudomonas sp. GZD-222 | reverse complement strand
GAGGAAGGTGCGTTCCCCTTCTCTCCGCCCTCCCCCCCACCCCCCCCCCACCCCCCCCCCCCCCCCCCCCCCCCCCCCCCCCACCGGCAAGTGCACCTGGCAAGGCCCTCAGGCCTCTTCCAGCTCCACCAGCACGGCCCCTTCACTGACCATCTCGCCTTCCTGGCAAAACAGCGCTTTGACCGTCCCGGCCTGAGGGGCGCGAATGCTGTGTTCCATTTTCATGGCTTCCAGCACCACCAGTTGTGCACCGGCTTCTACCGCCTGACCGACCTCCACCAGCACCCGCACGATACTGCCGTTCATGGGCGCGCTGAGGCCGCCCTGGTGGCTATGGCTGGCATCGGCCTCGGCAATCGGATCAAACGACGTTACCGCATGCAGCTCGCCATCCCACTGCAGGTACAAGGTGTCACCGCGGCGGATCGCCAGGTGGCGGCGGCGCAGGCCGTTGTCGTCGATCTGCAACTGTTCACCTTCAAGCTTGAACGGCGACGCCGCGGCGTGGGTCAGGCTAAGCGCCTGGTTCTGGCCATTGCTGTTCAGGTGCAGGCTGACCTGCGCCGGCACTCCGGCACGGAAGCCGTTGTTGGCCGCCCAGGGCGAGTGACGATCATCCAGGCGCGGTGCCAGCGGCTGGCTCTGGATGAAGGCTTCACCCGCCGCTTGCCAGAACAGTGCCGGCAATGGCTGCGGCGCAGGCAGCAGCTGCTCCTGATAGCGCGGGATAAAACCGGTATCCAGCTCGGCATTGGCAAAGGCCGGGTGAGCCAGAATGCGCCGCAAGAAGGCGATGTTGGTTTTCAAACCGCCAATGGCAAACTCGTCGAGCATCGCCAGCAAGCGCAAACGCGCTTGTTCACGGGTCTGTCCCCAGGCAATCAGCTTGCCCAGCATCGGGTCGTAGAACGGCGAGATGCTGTCGCCTTCACTGACCCCGCTGTCGACCCGGCGTCCTTCTCCAGGCGCCGACTCGCGGTACAGTGCCAGGTGACCGGTGGCTGGCAGGAAGTCGTTGGCCGGGTCTTCGGCATACAGCCGTACTTCGATGGCGTGGCCGTTCAGTGGCACCTGCGCTTGAGTGATCGGCAACGGCTCGCCGCAGGCCACGCGGATCTGCCAGGCGACCAGGTCGAGGCCAGTGATGGCTTCGGTGACCGGGTGTTCGACCTGCAGGCGGGTGTTCATCTCCATAAAGAAGAACTCGCCACGAGCATCGAGGAGGAACTCCACGGTACCGGCACCGACATAACCGATGGCCTGGGCTGCTTTGACGGCAGCTTCACCCATGGCCTGGCGCTGGGCCGTGCTCAGGCCTGGGGCAGGGGCCTCTTCGACGACTTTCTGGTGGCGGCGCTGGATCGAGCAGTCGCGTTCGTTGAGGTACAGGCAGTTGCCATGCTGGTCGGCGAACACCTGGATTTCAACGTGACGCGGCTTGAGTACGTACTTTTCCACCAGCATGCGCGCGTCACCAAACGACGACTGCGCTTCACGCTGGGCCGAGGCCAGGGCTTCGCCCAGCTGGCTTTCGCTCTCGACCACTTTCATGCCCTTGCCACCACCACCGGCGGTGGCCTTGAGCAGTACCGGGTAGCCGATTTTCTCGGCGGCGGCGCGGAAGGTTTCCAGGTCCTGGGCTTCGCCGTGGTAGCCCGGAACCAGCGGCACGCCGGCCTGCTCCATCAGGGCCTTGGCCGCCGACTTGCTGCCCATGGCGTCGATGGCGCTGGCCGGTGGGCCGAGGAAGATCAGCCCGGCCTGCTCGATGGCGCGGGCAAAGCCGGCGTTCTCGGAGAGAAAGCCATAGCCCGGGTGAATCGCCTGGGCGCCGCTGGCTTTGGCGGCGGCCAGCAGCTTGTCGATGTCCAGGTAGCTCTCGGCGGCTTTGGCACCACCCAGGTCGACGCGGATGTCGGCTTCGCGGCTGTGCCGGGCATCGCGGTCAATGGCACTGTGCACGGCGACCGTGGTCAGGCCCAGGGCTTTGGCGGTGCGCATGACCCGGCAGGCGATCTCGCCACGGTTGGCAACCAGCAGGGTGGTCAACGGGGTGTGGGTCATGGGCGCGGCTCCTTGTTCGACGGTTCGGCCTGCCAGGCCGGGCTACGTTTTTCCAGGAACGCGCGCAAACCTTCCTGGCCCTCGGGGCTTACGCGGATACGGGCAATGGCGTTCTCGCAATAGCGGCGCAGGGCCGGGGTCAGTTCGCCGTGGCCGACTTCGCGCAGCAGCTCTTTGCTGGCACGCATGGCTTGCGGGCTGTTGAGCAGCAAGTTGTCGATCCACTGGTCCACCGCCTGTTCAAGCTCGGCGGCGGGATAGGCTTCGGCCAGCAGGCCCAGTTCACGGGCTCGTTCACCGCTGAAGCGCTCGGCGGTCAGGGCATAACGGCGAGCGGCGCGTTCGCCCATGGCCTGGACCACGAACGGGCTGATGACCGCAGGCGCCAGGCCGATGCGTACTTCCGACAGGCACAGTTGTGCATCGGTCGCGCCAATGGCCATGTCGCAGCAGCTGATCAGGCCCAGTGCACCGCCGAAGGCGGCACCCTGAACCACGGCCAGGGTCGGCACCTTGAGTCTGGCCAGGTTGTACATCAGCTCGGCCAGTTCGCGGGCGTCGTCGAGGTTGGTGTTGTAGTCCAGTGCCGCCGACTGTTGCATCCAGGCAAGGTCGGCACCGGCACTGAAGTGCCGGCCACGGCCGCGCAGGAGGACAAAGCGCAGGTTGGCATCGGCAGCAAGCTGATCGATGGCCAGGACCAGCTCGCGGATCATCTGCGCGTTGAAGGCGTTGTTCTTGTTTTCCCGGCTGAGCCACAGGGTGGCAAAACCACGGGGGTCCTTGATCAGTTCAAGGGTAGTGAAGTCGCTCATGGTCACATCCGGAAAATGCCGAAACGGCTTTGTTCGATCGGTGCGTTGAGGGCTGCGGACAACGCCAGGCCAAGGATCTCGCGGGTTTGCGCCGGGTCAATGACGCCGTCGTCCCACAAGCGCGCGCTGGAGTAATACGGGTGGCCCTGGTGTTCGTACTGGTCGAGGATCGGTTGCTTGAGGCGTGCTACGTCTTCGGCGCTGAACGGATGGCCGCTGCGTTCGCTCTGCTCACGCTTGACCTGGGCCAGCACACCGGCAGCCTGTTCGGCACCCATCACGCCGATGCGTGCATTTGGCCACATCCACAGGAAGCGTGGATCGTAGGCGCGGCCACACATGCCGTAGTTGCCGGCACCGAAGCTGCCGCCGATGATCACGGTGAACTTCGGCACTTGCGCGCAGGCCACGGCGGTCACCAGCTTGGCGCCATGTTTGGCGATGCCGCCGGCCTCGTATTTCTGCCCGACCATGAAGCCGGTGATGTTCTGCAGGAACAGCAGCGGGATACCGCGCTGGCAGGCCAGCTCAATAAAGTGCGCGCCTTTTTGCGCGGCTTCGGCGAACAGAATGCCGTTGTTGGCCAGGATCGCCACCGGGTAGCCGTGCAGGTGAGCGAAGCCACACACCAGCGTGGTACCGAACAGCGCCTTGAACTCGTCGAATACCGAACCGTCGACCAGGCGGGCGATGACCTCGCGTACATCAAACGGCTGCTTGGCATCGGCCGGGACCACACCGTACAGCTCCTGGGCGTCGTACAGCGGCGCAATCGGCGCCTGCTGGGTAAGTTTGCCCAGTTTGTGCCAGTTGAGGTTGGCCACACAGCGCCGGGCGATGGCCAGGGCATGTTCGTCGTTGTCGGCATAGTGGTCGGCAACGCCACTGGTCTTGCAGTGCACATCGGCGCCACCGAGGTCTTCGGCGCTGACCACTTCACCGGTAGCGGCTTTTACCAGCGGGGGACCTGCGAGGAAAATCGTCGCCTGCTGACGGACCATGATCGCTTCGTCGGCCATGGCCGGCACATAGGCGCCGCCGGCGGTGCACGAGCCCATGACCACAGCAATCTGCGGAATCCCCAGGGCGCTCATGTTGGCCTGGTTGAAGAAGATCCGCCCAAAGTGCTCACGGTCGGGGAATACCTCATCCTGACGCGGCAGGTTGGCACCGCCGGAGTCCACCAGGTACAGGCAGGGCAGGCGGTTCTGCAGGGCGATGGCCTGGGCGCGCAGGTGCTTTTTCACTGTCAGCGGATAATAGGAGCCGCCTTTGACCGTGGCATCGTTGGCGACGATCATGCATTCGACGCCTTCGACCCGGCCAATACCGGCGATTACCCCAGCGGCCGGCACGTCTTCGCCATAGACGTCATGGGCCGCCAACTGGCCGATTTCGAGAAACGGTGAGCCGGGGTCAAGCAGGCGGTCGATGCGCTCGCGCGGCAGCAGTTTGCCCCGCGAGGTGTGCCGCTCCTGGGCCTTGTGACCGCCGCCCTGATGGACCTTGGCGAGCAAGGTGCGCAGGGCCTGGACCTGTTCGAGCATGGCCGCGCTGTTGCTGGCGAATTCGGCCGAGCGCGGGTTGATCTGGGTGTGCAGGGTAGCCATGGGCGTTGTCCTTGTGCTCAGCGGGTTTCGTTGAACAGTTCGCGCCCGATCAGCATCCGGCGGATTTCACTGGTGCCGGCGCCGATCTCGTAGAGCTTGGCGTCACGCAACAGGCGGCCGGCCGGGAACTCGTTGATGTAGCCGTTGCCACCGAGGATCTGGATGGCTTCCAGGGCCATCTGGGTCGCGCGTTCGGCGGTATAGAGGATCACCCCGGCAGCGTCCTTGCGGGTGGTTTCGGCACGATCGCAAGCCTGGGCCACGGCGTACAGGTAGGCACGGCTGGCGTTGAGCTGGGTGTACATGTCGGCGATCTTGCCCTGGATCAGCTGGAACTCACCGATGCTTTGGCCGAACTGCTTGCGGTCATGAATGTACGGCACCACCAGGTCCATACAGGCCTGCATGATCCCGGTCGGACCGCCGGAGAGCACCACGCGCTCATAGTCCAGACCGCTCATCAGTACTTTCACACCGCCGTTGAGCACGCCGAGGATGTTCTCCTTCGGCACTTCGACGTTGTCGAAGAACAGCTCGCAGGTGTTGGAACCGCGCATGCCCAACTTGTCGAACTTGTTGCTGCGGCTGAAGCCTTTCCAGTCACGCTCGACAATAAAGGCGGTGATGCCGTGCGGGCCTTTGTCCAGGTCGGTCTTGGCGTAGATCACATAGGTGTTGGCGTCTGGGCCGTTGGTGATCCAGGTCTTGCTGCCGTTGAGGACGAAATGGTCGCCGCGCTGTTCGGCGCGCAGCTTCATCGAAACCACATCGGAACCGGCGTTGGGCTCGCTCATGGCCAGGGCGCCGATGTGCTCGCCGCTGATCAGCTTGGGCAGGTACTTGGCTTTCTGTTCGGCGTTGCCGTTGCGGTTGATCTGGTTGACGCAGAGGTTGGAGTGGGCGCCGTAGGAGAGGGCGACCGAGGCCGAGCCGCGGCTGATTTCTTCCATCGCCACCACGTGGGCCAGGTAGCCCAGGCCGGCGCCGCCGTATTCTTCGCTGACGGTGATGCCGAGCAGGCCCATATCGCCGAACTTGCGCCACATATCGGCGGGGAACAGGTTGTCCTGGTCGATCTGCGCCGCGCGCGGTGCCAGCTCTGCCGCAACGAAGGACTGCACCTGGTCGCGCAGCATGTCGATGGTTTCGCCGAGGGCGAAGTTCAGGGTTGGATAATGCATGCGGGCACCTTCTGTTGTTTATTGTTGGAGTTCATCGCGGGGCTGTGGGAGCGGGCTTGCCCCGCGATCAGCAATCACCTTTACGTTAACGTAAACCTGAGTCATGCGACTGTCAATCTCACCATGACCTTTACGTTAACGTAAATATGCGCCAGAGTAAGAACCGCTTGAATCAGCTCCCAGAACAATCACAACAAGGGACCGTCATGAATCAACCGAGCTATACCCAGGGGCGTCAGGACAAGCCCTTGCTGGCGATGACCATCGGCCAGGCGTTCGACAATACGGTGTCACGTTTCCCCGAACGTGAGGCCCTGGTGGTGCGCCACCAGCAACTGCGTTACAGCTGGCAGCAACTGGCTGACACTGTTGACCGTCATGCCCGGGCGCTCATGGCCCTGGGCCTGAAGACCGGCGACCGCCTGGGCATCTGGGCACCGAACTGCGCGCAGTGGTGCATCACCCAGTTCGCCACGGCCAAGATCGGCGTGATCCTGGTCAACATCAACCCGGCCTACCGCACCAGCGAGCTTGAGTATGTGCTCAAGCAGTCAGGTTGCCAGTGGCTGGTCTGCGCCGGGGCGTTCAAAACCTCCGATTACCACGGCATGCTCGCTGAACTGGTGCCTGCACTGGGCGACCAGCAACCCGGGCAATTGAGCAGTGAACGGCTGCCCGACCTGCGCGGCGTGATCAGCCTGGATGCCACGCCGCCTGCGGGCTTCCTGCCCTGGGCGCAGCTGACGACGCTGGTCGAACAGACCATACCGGCCGACTACCAGGCCCGCCAGCAGAGCCTGCAGTTCGACCAGCCGGTGAACATCCAGTACACCTCCGGCACCACCGGTTTCCCCAAGGGTGCGACCCTCAGCCATTACAACATCCTCAACAATGGCTACATGGTCGGTGAAAGCCTGGGTCTGAGCGAAACGGACCGCATGGTCATCCCGGTGCCGTTGTACCACTGCTTCGGCATGGTCATGGGTAACCTCGGCTGCGTGACCCATGGCAGCACCATGATCTACCCCAATGACGCGTTCGATCCCTTGCTCACCCTCGGCACCGTCGCCGAAGAGCAGGCCACCGCCCTGTATGGCGTACCGACCATGTTCATTGCCATGCTCGACCATCCCCAGCGTGGCGAGTTCGACTTGTCGAGCTTGCGCACCGGGATCATGGCCGGCGCTACCTGCCCGATCGAAGTGATGCGCCGGGTGATCGATCAGATGCACATGAGCGAGGTGCAGATTGCGTATGGCATGACCGAGACCAGCCCGGTGTCCCTGCAAACCGGCCCGGAAGACGAGCTGGAACTGCGGGTGACCACGGTGGGGCGCACCCAGCCGCAGCTGGAGAGCAAGATTGTCGACGAACACGGCTGCATCGTCCCGCGTGGGCAGATGGGCGAGCTGTGTACTCGCGGCTACAGCGTGATGCTTGGCTATTGGGGCAACCCGGACGCCACCCATGAGTCCATCGACCCGGCCGGCTGGATGCACACCGGTGACCTGGCGACCATGGATGAGGCGGGGTATGTGTGCATCGCCGGGCGCAACAAGGACATGATCATTCGGGGCGGCGAGAACATCTATCCGCGTGAACTTGAGGAGTTCTTCTTCACCCATCCGGCGGTGGCCGATGTGCAGGTGATCGGTATTCCTGATGAGCGGTATGGCGAGGAAATCGTTGCCTGGATCAAGTTCCACCCCGGTCATAGCGCCAGTGAGATCGAGCTGCAGCAGTGGTGCAAAAGCCGCATTGCCCACTTCAAGACTCCACGGCACTTCCGCTTTGTGGACGAGTTCCCGATGACGGTGACCGGTAAGGTGCAGAAGTTCCGCATGCGTGAGATCAGCATCGAAGAACTCAGCAGCCGCTAAACCGCGGTTGTAGGAGCGGATTTATCCGCGATGGGCCGCAGCGCGGCCCCAATTGCACGGCCTTCTACGCAGTCCATCGCGGATTAATCCGCTCCTACGGGCGGCTCGTCACTCGGCGGGTCGCCCACGGTGGGCGGCACTGTCGGCTTGCCCGGCACTTCATCGGGTTCTTCATCCGGCACCACAGGCGGCAAGGTCGGGTCGTCTATATTCGGATCGGGTGTTTCTGCCGGGATAGGAATGTTCATGGCCTCACCTCGCAACGGGGAGTGGACTGAGTATTTTTTGACTGCACAGCGTGGCAATCGCTCATTTTTTTTGAACCCCGCGCCGCTCACCCGCTCTGAACTCTTACTGCCCCCTCGTAACGGAGCAAGGATCGATGACCCGCGATGAGCCCTTCGAAACCGACCGCGTAGCCCCGGCAAACGATCACCCCGAGCAGGCCATCAGCCTTTCCCAGGCCCTGCTGGAGCCGCGGATTGTGATCGAGAACACCCAGCCAGTGCTTGATGGCGGCATGTTCGCGGTCAAAGCGGTGGTCGATGAGCGGGTTCAGGTCAGCAGCAAGGTCTATTCCGACGGTCATGACACCCTGGCGGTCATGCTCAATTGGCGTCAGGCCCGCAGCCGGCGCTGGCATTGTGTGCCCATGACGTTTGTCGGCAATGACCTGTGGCAGGCCCAGATCAGCGTTACGGAGCAGGGGCGGCATCTGTTCAGCATCGAGGCCTGGATCGATCCGTTCGCCACCTTTTGCCATGACCTCGAGAAAAAGTTCACCGCCGGGGTATCCGTAGCGCTGGAGCTGCAGGAAGCGCTACTGCTGCTCGAACAAAATATCCAGCGCAGCAGCGGCGTGCTGCGTGAACAGCTGCAAGCACTGCGTCAGGCCTTGCCGGTCATGGCGCCCGAAGAGCAGGTGGCGCAGTTGCTGCACGCCGATACCGCTGTGTTGATGCGCGAGGCCGATCACCGCACCTATTTGAGCCGCAGTCCAGAATATCCGCTGGACGTGGAGCGCAAGCAAGCCGTGTTCGCCAGCTGGTATGAGCTGTTTCCCCGCTCGATCACCGACGACCCCGAGCGTCATGGCACCTTCAATGACGTCCATGAGCGCCTGCCGATGATCCGCGACATGGGCTTTGACGTGCTGTACTTTCCGCCCATACACCCCATCGGCAGGAGCTTTCGCAAGGGCCGTAACAATGCCCTGCAGGCCGAACCGGACGATCCGGGCAGCCCCTACGCCATCGGCAGCGAAGAGGGTGGGCATGACGCGATTCATCCGCAACTGGGCAGTCGCGAGGACTTTCGGCGCCTGGTCGCCGCCGCCGCCGAGCATGGTCTGGAGATCGCCCTGGACTTTGCCATCCAGTGCTCGCAGGACCACCCTTGGCTCAAGGAGCATCCAGGCTGGTTCTCCTGGCGCCCGGACGGCAGCATTCGCTACGCGGAGAATCCGCCGAAAAAATACCAGGATATCGTCAACGTCGACTTCTATGCCGCAGAGG
The DNA here is from genome assembly GCF_049310525.1 of Pseudomonas sp. GZD-222. Classification (NCBI taxonomy): domain Bacteria; kingdom Pseudomonadati; phylum Pseudomonadota; class Gammaproteobacteria; order Pseudomonadales; family Pseudomonadaceae; genus Pseudomonas; species Pseudomonas sp. GZD-222. Next base: position 111,701 of record NZ_JBMOWO010000054.1, on the reverse strand, counting down.
CTGTGCCATCGCTGTGGCTGGCCCTGCGTGATGTGGTGCTGGCCTGGGTGCAGGAAGGGGTGACGATGTTTCGCGTCGACAACCCGCACACCAAGCCGCTGCCGTTCTGGCACTGGTTGATCGCCAATGTGCGTAGCCAGCACCCTGAGGTGATCTTCCTCGCCGAGGCCTTCACTAAACCGGCGATGATGGCGCGCCTGGGCAAGGTCGGCTATTCCCAGAGCTACAGCTATTTCACCTGGCGCAATACCAAGGCCGAGCTGCAAAGCTATTACGAAGAACTCAACCAGCCGCCGTGGTGCTATTGCTACCGGCCGAACTTCTTCGTCAACACGCCGGACATCAACCCGTTTTTCCTCCATGAGTCAGGCCGCGCCGGTTTTCTCATCCGTGCCGCCCTGGCCACCATGGGCTCGGGGTTATGGGGCATGTATTCAGGTTTCGAACTGTGCGAGTCGACCCCGATTCCGGGCAAGGAAGAGTATCTGGATTCGGAGAAATACCAGATTCGCCCCCGCGACTTCAGCCAGCCCGGCAACATCATTGCCGAGATCGCCCAGCTCAATCGAATCCGCCGGCAGAATCCGGCATTGCAGACGCATCTGGGCGTGGCCTTCTATCACGCCTGGAACGACAACATCGTGTACTTCGGCAAACGCACCGCCGAACGCGACAACTTCATCCTCATTGCCATCAGCCTCGACCCGCACAACGCCCAGGAGGCGCACTTCGAGTTGCCGCTCTGGGAGCTGGGCCTGGATGACAACGCCGACACTGTCGGCGAAGACCTGATGACCGGTCATCGCTGGACCTGGCACGGCAAGACCCAATGGATGCGCATCGAACCCTGGCACCTGCCGTTTGGTATCTGGCGTATCGAAAAAGCCCTCTAGAAAGGAGTCGAACATGGCCAAGCGTTCCCGCCCGGCAGCCTTCATCGACGACCCGCTGTGGTACAAGGACGCGATCATCTACCAGGTGCACGTCAAGTCCTTCTTCGATTCGAACAACGACGGCATCGGTGATTTTCCCGGCCTGATCGCCAAGCTCGACTACATCGCCGAGCTTGGCGTCAATACCCTCTGGTTGCTGCCGTTCTACCCCTCGCCACGGCGCGACGATGGTTACGACATCGCCGAGTACAAAGCCGTACACCCGGACTACGGCACCCTCGCCGATGTGAAGCGTTTTATCGCCGAGGCCCACAAGCGCGGCCTGCGGGTGATTACCGAGCTGGTCATCAACCACACCTCCGACCAGCATCCCTGGTTCCAGAAAGCCCGGCGCGCCAAGCCCGGGAGCAAAACCCGGGACTTTTACGTGTGGTCCGACAGCGACCAGAAGTACGACGGTACACGGATCATCTTTCTCGACACCGAGAAGTCCAACTGGACCTGGGACCCGGTCGCCGGTCAGTACTTCTGGCACCGTTTCTACTCGCATCAGCCAGACCTCAATTTCGACAATCCGCAGGTGCTCAAGGCTGTCATCGACGTGATGCGTTACTGGCTCGACCTCGGTGTCGACGGTTTGCGCCTGGATGCGATCCCGTACCTGATCGAGCGCGATGGCACCAACAATGAAAACCTGCCCGAGACCCACCAGGTGCTCAAGCAGATTCGTGCCGAGATCGATGCCAACTACCCCGACCGCATGCTCCTGGCCGAAGCCAACCAGTGGCCGGAAGACACCCAGCTGTATTTCGGCGAAGGGCAGGGCGACGAATGCCACATGGCCTTTCACTTCCCGTTGATGCCGCGCATGTACATGGCCGTGGCCCAGGAAGACCGCTTTCCGATCACCGACATCCTGCGTCAGACCCCGGACATCCCGGCCAACTGTCAGTGGGCGATCTTCTTGCGCAACCACGACGAGCTGACCCTGGAGATGGTCACCGACCGTGAGCGTGACTACCTGTGGAACTACTACGCCGAAGACCGCCGGGCGCGAATCAACCTGGGGATTCGCCGACGCCTGGCGCCGCTGTTGCAACGCGACCGGCGGCGGGTGGAGTTGCTCAGCAGCCTGCTGCTGTCGATGCCCGGCACGCCGACCCTGTACTACGGCGACGAAATCGGCATGGGCGACAACATCTACCTGGGCGACCGCGATGGTGTGCGCACGCCGATGCAGTGGTCGATCGACCGCAACGGTGGCTTTTCCCGCGCCGACCCGGCGCGTCTGGTGCTGCCGCCGATCATGGATCCGCTGTACGGCTTTGCCTCGGTCAATGTTGAAACCCAGGCCCACGATCCGCATTCGCTGTTGAACTGGAACCGGCGCTTGCTGGCGGTGCGCAAACAACAGAAAGCCTTTGGCCGCGGCACGCTGACCATGCTTTCGCCAAGCAACCGGCGGATTCTGGCCTACATCCGCGAGTACACCGGCAGCGATGGCAAGCGCGAAATCATCCTCTGCGTGGCCAATGTCTCGCGCACCGCACAGGCCGCCGAACTCGACCTGTCGCCCTACGTCGACAGCGTGCCGGTGGAGATGCTCGGCGGCAGTGCCTTCCCGCCGATTGGCCAGTTGCCGTTCCTGCTGACCCTGGCGCCCTATGGGTTCTACTGGTTCCTGCTGGCCGCCAAGGACCAGATGCCCAGCTGGCATGTGGAACCGGCGCAAAGCCTGCCGGAGTTCACCACCCTGGTGCTGAAAAAGCGTATGGAGGAACTGCTTGAAGCGCCGGCGCGCAGCACCCTGGAAGACAGTATCCTGCCCCAGTACCTGCCCAAGCGGCGCTGGTTTGCCGGCAAGGAGGCGGGCATCGAGCAGGTGCAAATTGCCTATGGTGTGCGCTTTGGTACCGCCACGCGCCCGGTATTGCTGAGTGAGATCGAGGTCACCAGCGGCGGCCAGCGCAGCCGTTACCAGTTACCCTTCGGCTTTGTCGGTGAGGACCAGATCAACAGCGCAGCCCCTCAGCAACTGGCCTTGGCACGGGTGCGGCGCGGGCGCCAGGTAGGGCTGATCACCGACGGCTTCGTCCTCGACAGTTTTATCCATGCGTTGCTGGTTGCTTGTCGGGACGCTGTGCGCTTGCCGTGTGCCGAAGGCGAGCTGCGCTTTCACGCCACCGAACAGCTAGCCGCCCTGAACCTGGCGGACGATGCCCAGGTGCGCTACCTCTCCACCGAACAGTCCAACAGCTCGGTGGTGGTCGGCGGCAGCCTGGTGCTCAAGCTGATTCGCCGGGTCAATCCCGGGGTTCACCCGGAGCTGGAGATGAGCGCCTACCTGACCGCTGCCGGCTACACCAATATCTCGCCATTACTGGGGTGGGTAAGCCGGGTGGACAGCCAGGACCAACCGCACCTGCTGATGATTGCCCAAGGCTACCTGAGCAATCAGGGCGACGCCTGGGACTGGACCCAGAACAACCTGGAGCGGGCTATCCGCGACGAACTCGAACCCGGAACTTCTGCGCAGCAAGCTCATACCGATGCCCTCCAGGACCTGGCCGAGTTTGCCAGCATGTTGGGCCAGCGGCTGGGCGAAATGCACTTGTTATTGGCGGCCCCGACCAAAGACCCGGCGTTCCGGCCACGGCCCAGCACCGCGCATGACTGCCAGGCCTGGGGCAAGGCTATCAGCGCCCAACTGACCCGCGCCCTGGACCTGCTCCAAGCCCATCGCGCCGAGCTCGACAGTGACAGCCAGGTCCTGGTCGACGACCTGCAACAGCAACGCCAGGACCTGCTTGCCACGATCAGCACCCTCAGTGCACAAGTCCAGGGCGGCCTGTTGATGCGCGTGCACGGCGACCTGCATCTAGGCCAGGTGCTGGTGGTGCAGGGCGATGCCTACCTGATCGACTTCGAGGGTGAACCGGCCCGGCCGCTGGACGAGCGTCGGGCCCGGCACAGCCCCTACAAGGATGTCAGCGGCGTTTTGCGTTCCTTCGACTATGCTGCTGCCATGGTGCTGCGCAGTGCCTCCAGTGTCGACCTCTCGGACAATGCCCGCCAGGCCCGTCAGCGAGTCGCCAGGCGTTATCTGCACCAGGCCCGACATGCCTTTGTCGAGGCCTATGGCTTGGCCACCGCGGCCATGCCCCATGCCTGGGAACATGCCGACGGCGAGCGTGCGGCACTGGAACTGTTCAGCCTGGAAAAGGCCGCCTACGAAATTCTGTATGAAGCCGAAAACCGCCCAAGTTGGTTGGCCGTGCCTTTGCATGGCCTCCATGGCCTGACAAGTACCTGGGGAGAAAGCTGAATGAAACAACGCAAGCGCGAGGAAGGCGGGCTGGATCAGCGTGACATCGACGCCCTGGTCAGGGCCGAACATGCTGATCCGTTCGCTGTGCTTGGTCCGCACCCTGATGGTGCGGGCGGCCAGTATGTCCGCGCCTATCTGCCCAATGCCCTGAATGTGCAGGCCCTGGCCCGCGACGACGGACGCCTGCTGGGTGAGCTGGAGCAGCAATCGGTACCGGGCCTGTTCATCGCTCATCTGGCCGAACAGCAACCCTATGTGTTGCGGATTCAGTGGGCCAGTGGCGAGCAGATCAGCGAAGACACCTACAGTTTCGGCCCGTTGCTGGGTGACATGGACCTGTACCTGTTTGCCGAGGGCAACCACCGTGATCTTTCCGCCAGCATGGGCGCGCAGCCCGTGCAGATCGACGGCATCGACGGGGTGCGTTTTTCCGTGTGGGCGCCCAATGCCCGGCGGGTGTCGGTGGTCGGCGACTTCAACAACTGGGACGGCCGTCGGCATCCGATGCGCTTGCGCCATGCCTCGGGTGTGTGGGAGCTGTTCGTGCCGCGCCTGCAGGCCGGTGAAGCGTACAAATACGAAGTGCTGGGCCGCGAAGGCATCCTCCCGCTCAAGGCCGATCCCCTGGCACGGGCCACCGAGTTGCCGCCGAGCACCGCGTCAAAAGTGGCAGGGCCACTGGCGCATGACTGGCAAGACCAGCACTGGATGCAATTACGTGGCGAACGTCAGGCCACCACTGCGCCGCTGTCCATCTATGAACTGCATGCCGGCTCCTGGCAATGCGAGCTGGACGACACCGGCGAAGTGGCGCGCTTCTACAACTGGCGCGAACTGGCCGAGCGCCTGGTGCCCTACATCCAGCAGCTGGGTTTCACCCACATCGAACTGATGCCGATCATGGAGCACCCCTTCGGTGGCTCCTGGGGCTATCAACCGCTGTCGCTGTTCGCGCCCACCGCGCGCTACGGCTCGGCCGAAGACTTTGCCGCGTTCATCGATGCCTGCCACCAGGCGAACATCGGCGTGATCCTTGACTGGGTGCCGGCGCATTTTCCCACCGACAGCCATGGCCTGGCGCGGTTCGACGGTACCGCGCTGTATGAATACGAGAACCCGCTGGAAGGCTTTCACCAAGACTGGGACACCCTGATCTACAACCTCGGGCGCAATGAAGTCCACGGCTTCATGCTGGCCTCGGCGCTGCACTGGCTCAAACACTTTCATATCGACGGCCTGCGTGTCGATGCCGTCGCCTCGATGCTGTACCGCGATTACTCGCGCAAGGCCGGCGAGTGGGTGCCGAACCGCCATGGCGGGCGGGAGAACCTCGAAGCCATCGACTTTCTGCGCCACCTCAATGACGTCGTCGCCATCGAAGCGCCTGGCGCCATGGTCATCGCCGAAGAGTCCACGGCCTGGCCCGGCGTCAGCCAGCCGACCCAGCAGGGCGGCCTGGGTTTCAACTACAAGTGGAACATGGGCTGGATGCACGACACCCTGCACTACATCCAGAACGACCCGATCCACCGCACCTACCATCACAACGAAATGAGTTTCGGCTTGATCTATGCGTACTCCGAGCATTTCATCCTGCCGATCTCCCACGATGAAGTGGTGCATGGCAAACATTCGCTGATCGACAAAATGCCCGGGGACCGTTGGCAGAAATTCGCCAACCTGCGTGCCTACCTGACCTTCATGTGGGCGCATCCGGGCAAGAAACTGTTGTTCATGGGCTGCGAGTTCGGCCAGTGGCGGGAGTGGAACCACGACAGCGAACTGGACTGGTACCTGCTCAAATACCCCGAGCACCTGGGTGTTCAGCGCCTGGTCGGTGACCTCAACCGGCTGTACCGCGAAGAGCGCGCCCTGCACGAACAGGACTGCCTGCCGCAAGGCTTCCAGTGGTTGATTGGCGATGATGCGCACAACAGTGTCTACGCCTGGCTGCGCTGGAGTGCCAGTGGCGAACCACTGCTGGTGGTGGCCAACTTTACCCCGGTGCCGCGTGAGGGGTACCGCATCGGGGTGCCGTTCGGGGAGCGCTGGGTTGAGGTGCTGAACAGCGATGCCGAAGGGTATGCCGGGTCCAACTATGGCAACCTCGGGGAGGTGGTGAGCGAGGCGGTGGCCAGCCATGGGCAACCGTTGTCGCTGGGGTTGAATCTGCCGCCGTTGGGGGTGTTGATTTTGCGGCCGCGGTGAGGCTGCTCCTGTCTGGGTGAACAGATCCGTTTGCAAGGGGGCGCTTGGTCAACACGCCCCCTTACTTTCTTGATCACCATCAATCACACCCACCCCCCAGCCCTGTAGGCTCGAATCCTGATCCAGGACGCGAGCCAAGAGGGTCCAATGATCTACCCAGTACTGTTGACCTTGCACCTGTTCGCCGCCCTGATCTTCATCGGCACAGTCTTCTTCGAAGTACTGTTCCTCGAACGCATCCGCAAGCAGCTACCCGCCAGGCTGATGCTGTTGCTCGAACAGGCCATCGGTCAACGCGCCCGGCAACTGATGCCCTGGGTGTTGCTGGTACTGTTCGGTGCCGGGGCAGGGATGGTCTGGCTGCGTTATCTGCCGTTGCTTGAATCACCCCTCAGCTCGTCGTTCGGCACCTTGCTGCTGGCCAAGATTGTGCTTGCTGGCAGCGTGCTCGTGCACTTTCTCGGCGCCATGCTGCTGTTCAAAACCGGTCGCATGACTGCCCGCTGGGTGAAGTTCATCCACACCAGTGTGTTCAGCCATATGGTGCTGATTGTGTTGCTGGCCAAAGGCATGTTCTACCTGACCTGGTAAGTACCCCACCGGCGCTTGATACAAATCAAGGCCCCCCGGGCGTTATAGGCGGACACTGAAACTCCGCAGTCCGCCTCGGAGCCTTGTCATGCTCGATGTCCTCCACTCCCGCAACGAGCAGGTCGTTCAACACGATCAGGGCACACTTGACCCCAACTGTTACATCGACATTCGCAAGTTTCATGGCGGTGTCGGTTCGCTGGATGTGTTGCGCGGTTTGCGCAGCAGCCGCCAGCATCAACGTCCGTTGTCGTTGAACCTGCAAATGCCGGCCAGTGTGCATGCCGCCGGTCCGTCCCTCGATACCTACCTGCAGTGCCTGGCCCAGGAGATCGACCTGGTCGGTTGTCACCTGGGCACGCAGCAACGGGTCGAGCAGTTTCATCTGGGGGGGATAACCCCGCAGCCCGCGCAACTGCAGCGGCTGATGGCGCAACTGCACAAGCGCTTCAATTTTCTTACCCACGAAAGCGGCGACTACAGCGCCGATGTCGATTTGCACCACACCAGCTGGGCGACCATGGGCTTGCTGCGTGACCAGGGTTTCAACCATGTCAGCATCGGTGTACCGGAAATCGGCAGCAGCAGTGAGCTGTCGGTGACTTGCTATCAGAACCCGGCGCCGATTCATTCGCTGATCGATGCGGCACGCACTTTTGACTATCGCTCGGTGAGTGTCGATCTGGGTTATGGCCACGCCTGGCAGACGCCGGAAAGCTTTGCCCTGAAGCTGACCACGCTGATTGAGCTGGAGCCTGACCGGCTGCAGGTGTTTGACTATGCCCATGCGCCTCAGCGCTATGCGCAATGCCCTCGCCGTGCCGCCAGCAGCGAGCAGGACAAGGCATTGATGCGGCGTCTGTGCTTCGAGTACTTGCTCGCTGCAGGCTACCAGCACATCGGTCTCGGGCAGTTTGTCCGCCCCGATGACGACCTGGCGATTGCCCAGGAACGCGGGCGCCTGCGCCGCAACTGCCAGGGGTTTACCCGGCATGGCTACTGCGATCACGTCGGTTTCGGTCTGGGGGCGATCAGCCAGCTCGACAGCTTGTACGCGCAAAATACCGAGGTGCTTGGCCACTACCTGGAAAAACTCCAGCAAGGGCAGCTGGCGACCTGTCGCGGCTGGCGCTGCGAGGACAGCGATCAGGTCAGGCAACGGGTGGTGGAGCGCCTAAGCTGTGATCTGGAGCTGGATATCCTGGCCATCGAAACCCGCTTCGGCCTGAACTTTCAGCAGTACTTCCCGGCGGCCTGGCGGCAGCTGGAGGCCATGAGCCGCGCCGGGCTGGTCGAACTGAGTGAGGACTACCTCAGCATACTGCCTGCTGGTCGTCTGGAAGTGGATGCCATTTGTCAGCTGTTCGAACAGGGAGCGATCAGTTCGGTGCTTTCCTGTGACCATGAGTGGATCGATCATGATGCCAGCCTTTGAATTCAACCAGGCCCTGGTCAAGAAGTACGACCGTCCGGGGCCGCGTTACACCTCCTATCCCACCGCGCCGCAGTTTCATGAGGCGTTCGCGGTCGATGACTATCTGCAGGCCGTGCAAGCCAGCAACCAGGCAGCCAAGCCCAAGCCGTTGTCGGCCTATATCCATATCCCGTTCTGCCAGAGCCTTTGCTACTACTGTGCCTGCAACAAGATCATCACCCGCAAGACCCACCGTGCGACTGAATACCTGGACTACCTCAAGCGCGAAATCGCCATGCAAGGGGCGCTGTTCGATTGCAGCCGCAGGCTGACCCAGTTGCATCTGGGCGGCGGTACGCCGACCTATTTGAGTGGCGAGCAACTGGCCGAGTTGATGGACAGCCTGCACCAGGCGTTCAACCTCGACGACAGCGATGACCATGAGTTTTCCATCGAGGTCGACCCGCGCACCATCAATACCGAGCAGATCCAGTTGCTACGCGGCCTGGGCTTCAATCGCCTGAGTTTCGGCGTGCAGGATTTCGATCCGGATGTGCAGGCCGCGGTCAATCGCCAGCAAAGCGAGGAGCAGATTTATGCCCTGGTCGCTGCCGCGCGCCAGGCGCGGTTCAAGTCGGTCAGCGTCGACCTGATCTACGGCCTGCCGTTGCAGACGGTGCAGAGTTTCGATGTCACCCTGAGCAAGATCATCGCCTTGCGTCCGGACCGTATTGCCGCCTACAGCTATGCGCATCTTCCCGAGCTGGTACGCGCACAGCGGATGATCCGGCCCGAGGACATGCCTCCGCCCGGGCGCAAGCTGGAGTTGCTGGAACTGACCATTCGCCGCCTGACCGAGGCCGGTTATGTGTACATCGGCATGGACCATTTCGCCTTGCCGGAGGATGAACTGAGCCTGGCCCGGTCCAACGGTACCCTGCAACGCAATTTCCAGGGCTATTCGACCCACGCCGACTGCGACCTCATCGGCCTTGGCGTGTCGTCGATCGGCAAGGTAGGCGACAGCTACAGCCAGAGTGTCAAGCTGCTGTCGCAGTACTACGCACGGCTCGATCAAGGCCTGTTGCCGGTGCAGCGTGGATACCGCCTGAACGCCGATGACCTGTTGCGGCGTGAGGTGATTAACGAGCTGATGTGCCACGGCCGGATCGACTTCGGCAAGTTCGAGGCCGCTCACGGTGTGCGTTTCAGTGACTACTTCGCCGAGGCCCTGGAGCAACTGGCGGAACAGGTGGAAGACCATCTGCTGGCGCTCGAAGAAGATGGATTGCAGTTGCTGCCTCAGGGGCAACTGATGATGCGCAACACCGCCATGGCCTTTGACGCCTACCTCGGCGGCGGGCGCAAGGGGCAGTTTTCGCGCACCGTCTGAGCCGGCTTGACGGCGATCAAGTTTGCTCCGCAGCGTGCTTGTCAGTGGGTTGCCTGCGCCTTTAGCGTGGTCGTTGAACCCGCTGCCGAGCCAGGTGCCGCATGACCCTCATGCCTGTGTGTGACGCTCCAACCGAATTTTTCTATCAACCGCAACACAATGAACAAGCCCTGTTCGAACAGGCCTGGCGCCACGGCCTGCCGGTGCTGATCAAAGGGCCTACCGGCTGCGGCAAGACCCGCTTTGTCCAGCATATGGCCCAGCGCCTGAACCTGCCGTTGCATACCGTGGCCTGCCATGACGACCTGAGTGCCGCCGACCTGGTCGGTCGCCACCTGATCGGTGCCCAGGGCACCTGGTGGCAGGACGGGCCGCTGACCCGTGCGGTGCGTGAAGGTGGCATCTGCTACCTCGACGAAGTGGTCGAAGCGCGGCAGGACACCGTGGTGGTTTTGCACCCGCTGGCCGATGACCGCCGCGAACTGTTCCTGGAGCGCACCGGCGAAGTGTTGCAGGCGCCGCCTTCGTTCATGCTGGTGGTGTCCTACAACCCCGGCTATCAGAACCTGCTCAAGGGCATGAAACCCAGCACGCGCCAGCGGTTTGTGGCGATGCGCTTCGACTACCCGCCTGCCGCTGAAGAAACGCGGATCGTACGGCGCGAGGCCGGGGTTGATGCGGCGCTGGCAGAGCAAGTGGTCAGGCTGGGGCAGGCTTTGCGCCGCCTGGAACAGCACGACCTGGAGGAGGTCGCCTCGACCCGTCTGCTGATCTTCACCGCACGCATGATCGGTGCCGGCATGAACCCGCGCGAGGCCTGCCTGGCGTGCCTGGCCGAGCCCTTGAGTGACGACCCGGTGACAGTGGCCGCGCTGATGGATGTGGTCGATGTCCATTTCGGCTGAGACGGCTGTAGCCCCGCGGCATTTGCCGGGCGATCTGGCGATGTGGTTGTTTATCCTCGCCGAGCTGTCGGTGTTTGCCCTGCTGATTCTGGCGTTCGCGGTAACTGAGGTGCTCAAGCCACAGCTGTTCGCTGACAGCCGGCAGTTACTCGACACCTCCACTGGCCTGGCGATGACTTTGAGCCTGCTCAGTGCCGGGCTGTTGGCGGCGCTGGCCCAGCAGCGCGTGCGCCGGGCGCAGACACTTCAGGCGGCAGGGTTGTTGCTGTTGGCGTTGTTGGTCGCCTGCGGTTATCTGCTGCTCAAGCTCGGCGAGTACCAGCACCTGCTCAGCCTGGGACTGGGGCTTGAGTACAACACCTTCTTTACCCTGTACTGGATCCTCACCGGTTTCCACTTTCTCCATGTGCTGCTCGGCATGCTGATCCTGGCCTGGCTGGCCGCAGGCTGTCGCCGTGGTCGCTATGGCGCGGGCCACTGCAGCGGGTTCGAATCCGGGGTGCTCTATTGGCACATGGTCGACCTGGTCTGGGTGGTGCTGTTTCCGCTGGTCTACCTGCTGGGCTAGGAGGTGCGCATGCTCGCTTCGAGGTTCTTGCTGGGCTGCTGGCTGGCCCTGGCCTTGCTCAGCCTGGCCACCGTGGGGCTGGCACAGGGTGCAGTGAGCAGTGGCGCGATCCTGTTGCTGGCGGTACTCAAGGCCTGGTTGATCACCGACGGCTTCATGGAGCTGCGTCATGGTCCGTGGCGCTGGCGCGTCCTGCTGCTGGCATGGGCTGGCGTACTGGCGCTGGTGGTAGGCATCAGCCTCCACCTGCGCCATTAATACCCGAGTAAAACCATCGGCATTTCTTGATTGCCATCAAGCAGGTTTTCAGCCCTCGCTTCCTATCATGGCCAGGCCAAGCCATGAGGACGAGACCATGTCAGAGACCTTCACCAAGGGCATGGCCAGGAACATCTATTTCGGGGGAAGCGTGTTTTTCTTCCTGATTTTCCTGGCCTTGACCTACCACACCGAACAGACCTTTCCCGAGCGAACCAATGCCACGCAATTGACCGACGCCGTGGTGCGCGGCAAAACCGTCTGGGAGCAGAACAACTGCATCGGTTGCCACACGCTGCTGGGCGAGGGCGCGTACTTTGCGCCGGAGCTGGGCAACGTGTTCCAGCGCCGCGGCGGCGAGGAAGGCTTCAAACCCTTCCTGCACGCCTGGATGAAGATGCAGCCATTGGCCGTACCGGGCCGTCGGGCGATGCCGCAGTTCAACCTGAGCGAGCAGGAAGTCGACGACATCGCCGAGTTCCTCAAATGGAGCTCGAACATCAACACCAACGGCTGGCCGCCAAACAAGGAGGGCTGAGTGATGAGCAGTGCCAATCCCCATCTGAAATTCGCTTCGCAAGCCGTTGCCAAACCCTACTTCGTGTTTGCCCTGATGCTGTTCCTCGGCCAGGTGCTGTTCGGTCTGATCATGGGTTTGCAGTACGTGGTCGGCGACTTCCTGTTCCCGGCCATTCCCTTCAACGTGGCGCGCATGGTGCACACCAACCTGCTGATCGTCTGGTTGCTGTTCGGCTTCATGGGCGCGGCCTATTACCTGGTGCCGGAGGAGGCTGATCGCGAGCTGCACAGCCCGAAACTGGCGATTGTACTGTTCTGGGTATTCGCCACCGCCGGAGTGCTGACCATTCTCGGCTACCTGCTGGTGCCCTATGCCGGCCTTGCCAGGCTGACCCACAACGAACTGCTGCCGACCATGGGCCGCGAGTTCCTCGAACAGCCGACCATCACCAAGATGGGCATCGTGGTGGTGTGCCTGGGCTTTCTCTACAACATCGGCATGACCTTGCTCAAAGGCCGCAAGACCACGGTCAGCATGGTGATGATGACCGGGCTGATCGGCCTGGCGGTGTTCTTCCTGTTCTCCTTCTACAACCCCGGCAACCTGGCCCGTGACAAATTCTACTGGTGGTGGGTGGTGCACCTGTGGGTGGAAGGGGTGTGGGAGCTGATCATGGGCTCGATGCTGGCCTTCGTGCTGATCAAGATCACCGGTGTCGACCGGGAAGTGGTGGAGAAGTGGCTGTACGTGATCATTGCCATGGCGCTGATCACCGGCATTATCGGTACCGGTCACCACTTCTTCTGGATCGGTGCACCCGAGGTGTGGCTGTGGGTCGGTTCGATCTTCTCGGCGCTGGAGCCGTTGCCGTTCCTGGCCATGGTGCTGTTTGCCTTCAGCATGGTGCGCAACCGTCGGCGGCAACACCCCAACCGCGCCGCGACGCTGTGGGCCAAGGGCACTACCGTGACCGCGTTCTTCGGGGCCGGGGTGTGGGGTTTCCTGCATACCTTGGCGCCAGTGAACTTCTACACCCACGGCACGCAATTGACCGCAGCCCACGGCCACCTGGCGTTCTATGGCGCTTACGCGATGATCGTCATGACCCTGATCAGCTACGCCATGCCGCGTTTGCGTGGGCTCGGCGAGGCGGCCGATGAGCGTGCGCAGACTCTGGAGGTCTGGGGCTTCTGGTTGATGACCTTGTCGATGGTAATGATCACTCTGTTGCTCACCGCCGCCGGTGTCGTCCAGGTGTTGCTGCAACGCTGGGCCGAAGACGGCAGCGCCTTGCCGTTCATGTCCACCACCGAGCACTTGCGCGGACTGTTCTGGGCGCGTCTGGTCAGTGGCCTGGGCTTTATGGCGGGCTTGCTGTGCTACCTGCTGAGCTTCCGCCAGCGCGGCCGCGCCGCATTGCGGGCCCCGGCACGGGTGGTGCCGTCTTGAAACGTGGCAGGAGGCAACATGGCGATCAGCCTTGAACTGGAAGAATGGGTCGGGAGTGCCTGGCACCGCTTCATCACCCGTCGCGCCAGCCCGGACTTTCCTCAGGCGAGCATCGACCTGGCCCCGCGTCAGCGCGCCCTGGCCCTGTTGTTCCGGGCCATGGGCGGCGCCGCCAGCCAAGGGGTGGAGGCGGCCAGTGAGCGTGATCTGCTGCTGCGCCGCAGCGTGCTGCAGCAGATCGCCGGTACCTGCAAGCAGGTACCCTTGGCCTGGTGTGACGGACGCAACCTGCGCTTGCCCGGCCACCTGGCGGTGTTTGCCGACGCCGGGCTCAACGAGGAACTCTATCGCTGGCTGACTGTGCTGGCCGCACAGTCGGGGCCGATGCGCCACTGGGGCCGGGACAACCAGCGCTGGACCCAGGCGTTGCTGCAGCGCTATCCGGCGTTGACCGGGCGATACCAGCGTCTGGTCGAAGCCCATCTGCCTCTGCGTCCAGACCCGGCAACCTTGCGTCCCGCTGAAGCGGCGTTGGAGCGTGCGCTGTGCCAGGCCTTGCGCGAGCCCGGCAGTGTCAGCGAATTTCCCCGCAGTGAGCGGGCGGCCTGGCCGATGCCGCTGTGGCTGTACCCGCCGCTGAACTTGCCAGGCGCCCCGGCGGGAGAGCTGGACGAGACTGACGAGTACCTGGCGACACCGCCCGGCGAACAGCGCAGTGGCCGCAAACGCGCCACCCGCATCGATGAAACCCGTCGCGAAGGCGGACTGCTGGTGGTGCGCCTGGAGAACCTGTTCAGCTGGACCGAACATGTCGATCTCGACCGCTGGACCGACGACAGCGAAGACCCGGACGCCGCCCGGGTTGCCGATGATCTCGATCAGTTGACCCTGTCGCGCACCCGCCTGTGCAAGGGCGGCGGCCTCAAGCTGCACCTGGATTTACCGCCCGCCGAAGTCGACGACATTCCCCTCGGCGAGGGCATCAAACTGCCGGAGTGGGACTATCGTAAAGGGCAACTGCAGCCACACTTCGTCAACCTGCAGATGTTCGAACCGCGCGATAGTCAGGCACAACCCTTGCCGCCACGCCTGCAGCCGGCAGCGCGGCAGCTGCGGCGGCAGTTCGAGCAGTTGCGCAATGACCGGCAGTGGTTGCGCCAGCAGCCTCAGGGCGGTGAGCTGGACCTGCAGGCCTGGCTCGACTTTCACGTCGAGCGCAGCCATGGCCAATGCTCCGAGCGCGGCCTGTTCATGGCCCAGCGGCCGACGCGCCGCGATCTGGCCTGCTTGCTGCTGGCCGATGTGTCGATGTCCACCGATGCCCACCTGAACGATGAGCAGCGGGTGATTGAAGTGATCCGCGACAGCCTGTTGCTGTTTGGCGAAACGCTTTCCACCCTTGGTGATGATTTTGCCCTGTACGGGTTCTCTTCACTGCGCCGTCAACAGGTGCGCCTGCAGGCACTGAAGACCTTCGAACAGCGTTACGACGACAGTACCCGGGGCAAGATCCAGGCCCTCACTCCGGGCTATTACACGCGCATAGGCGCCGCCATTCGCCAGGCGACCCGCCTGCTCGGCGCCAGTAAGCGGCGGCGCAAGGTGTTGCTGCTGTTGACCGATGGCAAGCCCAATGACCTGGACCTGTATGAGGGGCGCTATGGCGTCGAAGACACCCGCGAGGCCGTGCGCGAAGCGCGGCGCCAGGGGTTGATTCCGTTCTGCATTACCATCGACCGCACGGCGGCTGACTACTTGCCGTACATGTTCGGCAGCAATGGCTTCAGCCTGATCCGCCAGCCCGAACAGTTGCCGCTGCGTCTGCCGCAACTGTATCGACAGCTGACGCAGCCTTAAGCCGCGCCTAGCGCGGCAGCCACAACACCATCACTACGCAGAACAGTGTCAGGCCGATGCAGAACCACAGAAAACGCAACTGCTGCCGGGCCGCGGCATGGGCCGGGGAGGTCGGCAGGGGCATGCCGCACTGTTCGCAAGTGACGCCGTGCAGCGGGTTGCTGTGTTGGCAGTACAGGCAGACGGGCAGGGCTTTCATTCGAACTGCTCCAGCCGTGAGCGATCGAGAATGACAATGCGCCGGCCGTCCTGGGTGATGACCTTTTCATCGATCAAACGACGGATGATGCGCGAGAAGGTTTCCGGCTGGATCGCCAGGTGGCCGGCAATCAGTTGCTTGGCCATCGGCAGCTCGAACTGGCGCTCGACCGGCTGAGTCTGCATCAGTTGCGTCAGCAGATAACGCACCACCCGGTGCGTGGCGTTTTTCAGTGACAGGGTTTCGATTTCGTTGACCCGCTGGTGCAGGCGCACGCACAACTTGCCGAGCAGGGCGAAGGTCAGGCGGCTATTGTTCTGCAGTAGACGCATGTAAGTGCTGGTCGACAGCCGGTACAGCTGCGACGGCCCGATCGCCTCGGCCGAGGCCACATAGTTCGGTGTGTCCATCAGCATCATCGCTTCGGCGAAGGTTTGCCGCGGGCCGATCACTTCAAAGACTTTTTCCTGGCCGTCCGGGGTCAAGCGATAGATCTTCACCGCGCCGGCGATCACAAAATAGAACGCTTCGGCGGGTTCTCCCTGGTGGAACAGGGGCTCACCTTTGTCGACACTGAGCAGGTGACTGGAAGCCATCAACTCGTCCAGCTGCTCGTCATTCAACGGCTCGAACAGGTGATGGCTACGCAAAATCTGGTGATGGACACGATGAAGCACCATGGGAATTCATCCTCAGGCTGAATAAGAGGGGTGTCTCAGACAAGGCCGAGGGCGACGCTGCTGGCGACGGCAATGAACGAGCCCAGGGCGGCAAACCAGGCCAGTGGCTGGATGATGTTTCTCATGTGAACTCCAAACGGGATGACGGATGCTGCTGTTCAGCAAGAGTCGGACCAGGCCCAAGCCCCCGTGCTTTCTGGCTTCCTCAAACAAAAGGGTAAATATAACCCTATGCAAAAGGGTCAAAAGTACCTTCTAAGGGTCATTTTCACCCTGATTGCGCGCCATGCTGCTGCAATGGGCCAGCAAACCCGGTGGGGCACGGCTCTTGCACAACCTGAATCAACAGCGATGGGCAGCTTACGTGGTTGTCGCCAGCAGGCTTTGATGTGCGACAACGGCACGGCTCGGCAAATCGCAGATGATGGCGCCGGGAAGCGGTTCACCCTGTGCGGGCCCGGCAACACGGTAAAGGAGTGGTTTCATGCAAGTACTTGACCGCCGTAAAGCGCTGGCCATCGTGCCGTTGTTGCGTCTGGCGTTCCGACCCTTCTTCCTCGGCGGCTGCGGCCTGGCGTTGCTGGCGGTGCCGCTGTGGCTGGCGGCGCTGAACGGCACTCTGGGTGACTGGCAACCTGCGGGTGGCTGGCTGGCCTGGCACCGCCATGAACTGTTGTTCGGCTTTGGCCTGGCGATCATCGCCGGCTTCTTGCTCACCGCCGTGCAGACCTGGACCGGCCAGCCGGGCCTCAGTGGTACACCGCTGGCGGCGCTGGCGCTGCTCTGGCTGGCCGCGCGCGTGGCCTGGCTGGCGAACCTGCCCTGGCCGCTGTTGGCCTTGCTGGAGCTGGCGTTCCCGGTGATCGTGGCGCTGCTGATGGCGGTGACCTTGTGGCGGGTACGGCAGAAGCGCAATTACCCGGTGGTAGCGGTGTTGCTCCTGCTCGCAGCGGCAGACGCGCTGGCCGTGTATGGCTTGCTGCAAGGGCATGAAGGCTGGCAGCGCCAGGGTGTGCTCAGCGGCATCTGGCTGGTGGCGGCGATGATGGGGCTCATCGGTGGCCGGGTCATCCCATTCTTCACCCAGCGTGGCTTGGGTCGGACCGAAGCCGTCGCGCCCTGGCCCTGGCTTGATCGTCTGTTACTGGCTGCTTCCGCGCTGGTCGCGTTGCTGTACGCCGCTGGCCCTGCATTGTCGGTGAATACCTGGATCGGTCTGCTGTTCGCGGTACTGGCCGTTGGGCACGGGGTGCGCTTGTGGCGCTGGCATGATCGCGGGCTGTGGCGGGTACCTTTGTTGTGGTCGCTGCACCTGGCCTACGCCTGGTTGGCGCTGGCGTGCCTGGGCATGGCCTTGTGGCATTTCGGCGTGAGCCTCAACCCCAGCCTGGCAGTGCACTGCCTGACGGTCGGGGCCATGGGCGGGCTGATTCTGGCGATGATCGCCCGCGTCAGCCTGGGGCATACGGGACGGGCACTGCAGCCACCTGCGGGGATGACCCTGGCATTCATTCTGCTCAATCTTGGTGGCGTCAGTCGGGTGCTGCTGGTGCCCTGGTTGCCACTGGCCGGCCTGTGGTTGGCGGCAGCGTGCTGGACGCTGGCCTTTGCCCTGTATGCCTGGCGTTATGCACCGATGTTGATGCGCGCCCGGGTTGACGGGCATCCAGGATAACGGCGCAAGCGCAGGAGGCTGGCGATGTTCTATCCCTACTTACTGGTTATCCATTTACTGGCGGCGATTGCCTTTATCGGTACGCTGTTTTTCGAGGTGTTCATCTGGTACGCGGCGCGCCGGCAGGTGCCGGAGGCTACCCGGACGGCCTCCGATCAGGCGATCGCCTCGCGTTCACGCACAGTGCTGCATGGTGTGGTGCTGGTGTTGTATAGCGCAGGCATCGGCCTGGCCTGGCACCATCGCGGCGCCTTGAGCCAGCCGCTGGCGAGCAGTTTTGCCAGTCTGCTGAGCCTGAAAATCATCCTCGCGCTGAGCATCATCGGGCATTACCTGCTGCTGGCGTACTGGCTTAAGCGCCAGCGCCTGAGCGAGGCCCGTGCGCGCTGGATTCGCTGCAGTATCCTCGGGCACATGCTGTTGATCGTGGTGCTGGCCAAGGCGATGTTCTATTGGCATTGAGCCCTGCGTGACGGTTGCTCAGTACTTCTGTTTACCCGATCGCAGATTGAGGCCGCGTTCATCGAAATAAGCTTCAAGCACGTCTGCATCTGCATTGCTCCAGACCACCGCGATGTAAGTGTCCGGGCGGATGAGGTAGACCGCATCGCGTACCAGCCCTGCCGCCTCATGGGCTTCACTCCAAATGAACACGTCCACCGGTATGCCGCGGCTACTGCACCATTGCACCAGGCTGGCGCTGACCGCGCCGTAAACCTGTATTTGCCAGCAAATGCGGCTGAGGCCACTGAAATTGTCGCGTCCGCCTTCTGCGACCCAGGGCAGGCGGTCACCGCCCTGGATCGGCCCGGCGTTGCCGGCGCTCAATGGCATGTAGCGGTAGTTGAGGCCGATCTGCGAGACCGTGCGAAAGAGAAATTCCCGGGCTGACCTGAAGGCAATCAGCCGGGGCAGCACGCGCGGTGCCAGGCGGGTACGCAGCAGGGCGGCCAGACGGCCGTCGGCGGTGATGAAGTTGAAGATCTGGTCGGTGGTGGACACCAGTCGCTGGGCAAAGGCGCTACGTTCGATTTCATAGGTGGCCAGCAGACTGTCCTGGGCCTCGCCACGCAGGACGCTGGCCAGCTTCCAGGCCAGATTGATGGCGTCACCAATACCGGTGTTCATGCCCTGGCCACCGGCGGGGCTGTGGACATGCGCCGCATCGCCAAGCAGGAAGGCGCGCTGGCGGCCGAAATGTTCGGCCACCCGGTGGTGCACGCGGTAGGTGGAGAACCAGTTGACCTGTTGTACCTGGACTTTCAGGTGTTCGATGGCCCGCTGACTGACGTCTTCGAAGCGCAATTGGTCCGGGTGTTCGGCGCGTTCGTCGCGCACGGTGCCGATCAACCGCGCGCGACCGCTGCCGGCCAGAGGGAAGACGGCGAGGAAGTCGGCTTCGTCGAGGTCGACGTGCAATTCGCCGTTGAGGGCCGGGCCTGAGGCCTGGACATCGGCGACATAGAACACCTGCTGGTAGGTACCGCCGGGAAAACCGACCCCCAGCGCTTTGCGTACTGTCGAACGAGCGCCGTCGCAGCCGGCCAGGTAGCTGGCTTCGCAGTGTTCTTCCAGGCCGCCGGCGTGACACAGTTTGGCACTGATGCCGTGGCTATCCTGGGTGAAACCGAGCAGCTCGGTTTCGCGTTCCACCTCGACACCCAGGGCTTGTAGACGCTCGATCAGCAGTTGTTCGTGTTCATCCTGGGGATAGATGTGCAGGAACGGGTAGGGGGTAAAGTCGCCACCGATGGTGCTGAAGGGTAAGCGTGCTACCGCCTCGCCCTTGACCCACAAGTTGGCGGCCTGGACCTGGTGGCCGCGCTCGATGACCGCCGCAGTCAGGTCCAGCTGGCGATACAGTTCCAGCGTTCGCGCTTGCACCGCCAGGGCCCGGGAGGTGCTGCCAGGGCCGGTGGTTCTGTCGATGATGCGTACGCTGACGCCCTGTTTGCTCAGCCACAACGCCAGTACCAGGCCGGTCGGACCGGCGCCAATGATCAGTACTTCACAGCGCTTCATCGCACGCGCTCCTCAGCGCTGGGCGAACGCCAGGTTCAGGCCCAGGCCGGCAAAGGATGCCGCAAAACTGCGGCGCAACCAGTTCTGCACCCGCGGCGACTCGATCACCGCGCGGCGAAACAGGTTGGCCAGCAGGCCGTACAGCACAAACACGATAAAGGTCATCAACATGAAAACAGCGCTCAAGCTCAACATCTGCCCGGTCACCGAGCCGCTCTGGGCGTTGATGAACTGGGGCAGAAAGGCGAGGAAGAAAATCGTCAGCTTGGGGTTGAGGATATTCAGCAGGCAGGCACGCAAGATCAGGCTGCCCGCACTGCCAACCCTGGAGTTGCTGTCGATGGCGAAGGCCGAACGATCGCGCCAGGTGGCGTAGGCCAGGTACAGCAGGTAAGCGACACCGGCGAATTTCAAACCCTGAAAGGCCAGGGCACTGGTGTGCAGGATCGCCGACAGGCCAAGGATTGAAGCCAGCAGATGCGGGACGATCCCTGCGGTGCAACCCAGCGCTGTGTACAGGCTGGCGCGCTTGCCTGCCACCAGGGCGGTAGAGATGGTCAGGATCACGCCGCTGCCGGGTATCAGCACGACAATCAGCGAAGTGACGAGAAAATCCAGGCTTGGCATTGTGTTGCACTCCATGCAGTTAGGGTGGAACTCCCTGAAGTGTATGTCTGCTGGCGCGATTTGTCCGCCGGTTGTCGGCTCGGGTGGGCCTGGATGGCATTGTATGGTTATTTGGATTACCCTATTTTAACGATATCCAGTCTAATTAGGCGGAGGTTCCATGAGCCGCGCATCGAGTCAAAATAGTCAGAAACAACTTAGCCTGCGCCAGGCCGAGAAAGTCGTCGCGGTGGCCCTGGCCCATGCCAGCCCGCGCGAGGCCGATGCCATCGCCGAAACTTTTGCCAGCATTGCTACCTTCGTCAAAGACCTGGTCGGGCGTCAGCACCAGCAGACCCTGGAGTCCATTGTCGAAGCCCTGGTACCCAAGGTGCCGCCAACCCCGACAGCGCTCAAAGAGGCGGCCATGCTCGCCCAGGCCCGCACCGCAGTACTGGAGAGTGGCGACTGGATGACCGCCGCACAGATCGCCGGGCTGGCCGGGTTCAGTCCGAGCAATCCCAGTGCCCAGCCGAACAAATGGAAGCGCGAGGGGGCCATTTTTGCCTTGCGCCATCATGGCGTGGACTATTTCCCTGCCTATGGTCTGGACGCTGCCAATGGCTACCGGCCACTCAAGGCCATGGCGCCGGTACTTGCACGGTTGAAACACGGCAAGGACAGCTGGGGCCTGGCCTACTGGTTCATGTCGGTCAACAGCTTCCTCGCAGGCAAGCGCCCACTGGACCTGCTGAACAGCGATCCGGATCGCGTGCTGGCGGCCGCTGAAGACGAGCTGCAGGCTGCCATGCATGGCTGATACCCCGCAGCCGGAGGGCAACCTGCAGTTGTCGACGCTGATCTGGGCGGCGGGTACGCCGATTCACCGGGTGCACCTTGAACGTTATGGTGCCAGCCAGTTCAACCCCGGCCTCAACGGCAATGCGCGCTTCAGTCCGATCCGCGACGCCAACGGCCAACCGATCCCGACGCTCTACGGCGGTACCAGTTTCGACTGTGCAGCGATGGAAACCGTGTTCCACGACGTGCCCTTTGCTGCCGGATTCAAAACTTACGACAAGGGCAAATTGGCCGGCCAGCAGCACGCCTTGCTGCACTGTAGTCAGGACCTGCTGCTGGTTGACCTGGGCAGCAAAGCATTGCGTAAGCTCGGGGTGGCGCGCAAGGCGTTGATCGATACCGAGAAGGACCAATACCCACTGACGCGGCAATGGGCCGAAGCCATCCATCGTCAGCGCGCGGATGTTCAGGGCCTGTGCTGGACGTCGCGGCAGGACGATAGTGCACGGGCGCTGATGTTGTTTGGTGACCGCGTGGTTGCCAGTTCGCTGGCAGGTCAGGGTCAGGCGCGCAGCCTGTTGCAGGACAGTGCGGCGTATTTACAGGTATTGCAGCTGGCCGAACAGATCGGCGTACTTATTGTTGCCGGTCGCAGCTGATCAATCGGCCTTGGCGCGCACGATGCGCCCGCTCTTGATCTCGTCGGCGTAGGCATGCAGCTTGTCCGAGTCTTTGTACAGGCGGTTCATCAGGTGCAGGACGGCGACCACATCGACGCCGTCGATGCGTTCGGCCAGTTTGCTGATTTCACCGGCGGTGCGTTCCAGGTTGGAGGCGACGCTTTTCAGGTCGCGCTTGAGTTCGGCGGAGGATTTTTTCAGGCCCATGAGGATTCTCGTGATTAGTCGGTGATTACGCTCTTTTGTAGGAGCGGATTAATCCGCGATGGGGCGCGTAGCGGCCCCAAAAATGGGCCTGCTGCGCAGTCCATCGCGGATAAATCCGCTCCTACACACCCCGTCGCGGTCAGCCAGGAAACAGAAACGGGCTGACCCCACTGCGCCCATAACCTTCACGTTCCACCTCGGCATCCAGCGCCAGGGTGGCCAGGTCGTCGGCCAGCAGTTCCTGGTCGCGGTCCTTTTCCGGGTAAAAGACTTTCAGGTAGCTGTGACAATCGTTGCAGCTTTCGGCTTTGACCGCGGCATCCTGACGTTCCAGCGACCAGTAGTCCAGCGCGCCGGTGGCTTCGCAGTTGCTGCACTTGACCCGGACCATGTGCCAGCGGCACTCGCACAGGCTGCATTGCAGGTAGCGCAAGCCCGCCTGAGGGCCGGTCATGACCACGCTGGCCACCGGCGCGCTGGCGCACACCGGGCAGTGCTGGCGCTGTTCGCCGAGTGCGGCGCTGGCCGAAGCGGGCAGGGCGCTGGCCAACTGGGTGAAGTACAGCGACAGGGCCGCCCAGAGGAACAATGCCTGGCCGCTGCCGACCTGTTCGTAGCCACCGGCCAGCAAGGCGCTGGCCAGCTGTTCCAGCTGCGCGGGCGTGTGCTCGCGAAGGGCGTCCAGGGTCATGCGTACGCTCGGGTTGGCCTCGGGGTACAGCTGTTCGGCCAAGCCCTGCAGCAGTTGCTGCCAGTACCGGTCACGCGGGTAGTCAACCGTCGCCAGCGGCGCCTGGCCATTGCTCAGACGCTCAGCGAGCCCGGCGACCAGTGCCACGGGCAACGGTATACGTTCCAGCAGCGCGTGCTGGGCGTCGGCCAACTGCGCGCAAAAGCCCAGGTAGTCGCCCATGGCATGCGCTTCGGCCAGTTGGCGCAGGCGCGCAGCACGCTTGCTGTAGCGGACCTTGAGCGAGGGCAGCAGCACCGGGGTGATTTCGTTGACGCCGCCTGTGGGTGTCTGCACCGGGGTCATCTGGATACTGCTCATGGCTTGCTCCCGGGTTTGTCCTGCTTGCTGATCTGTCGGAACCAGCGGTCATGGTGGGTCTTGGCCCAGGCGCGGCTGACGTAGCCTGTGACCATGCCGCGGATCGAGCCTTTGACCCAGAACGCCAGGTAGGCATGGCCGATGATCAGCAATATCAGGCTGATGCCGACCAGCGCATGCACCAGCAAGCCGATGCGGATGGTCGGGATCGAGAACAGCGGGGCGAAGTACGGTCGCCAGATCACCACGCCGCTGAGCAGCAACAGCGTGATCATGCTCATGATGCCCCAGAACAGCACCTTCTGACCGGCGTTGTATTTGCCGATGTTCAGCGCCGGGTCATGCTTGCCGGCCAGCACTTGCTTGAGGTTCTTGAACCACTGCAGGTCCTCGCGCTCCGGCAGGTTGTAGCGCACGAAGCGCACGAACAGGAACATCAGCAACACGAACACCACCACGCCGAAGAACGGGTGAAGGATACGCGCCAGCTGCGGCGTACCGAACACGGCGTTGAGGCCGTTGAACGAGGGGAAGAACCACGACAGCCCCGACAAGGCCACGGCGAAAAAGCAGATCACCATGAACCAGTGGCAGGCGCGGTCGATGAAGCGGGTGCGCAGGATCAGTTTGTCGTTGTTCATGCGTGGGTGTCCTCCTCGCGTTTCTCGTCCTGCTCGTCGACCTCGTTGGGGCCGGTGCCGATGTAATGGAACAGGGTGCCGGCCAGGGTGGCGAAAAACGCCGCGGCGGCCACTGGTTTCATCCAGCCTTTCCAGCCCTGGATAGCGCTGCTGATGCGCGGGTCGGTGGGCAGTTTGTGGTACAGCTGCGGCTTGTCGGCATGTTGCAATACGTACACCACATGGGTGCCGCCAACGCCTTGCGGGTCGTAGATGCCGGCCCCGGCAAAGCCGCGGCCCTGCAGCTCGGTCACCCGCTCACTGGCCTGATGCAGCATGTCCTGCTTGCTGCCGAAATTGATCGCGCCGGTGGGGCAGGTCTTGACGCAGGCCGGTTCCTGGCCGACCGAGACGCGGTCTACGCACAGGGTGCACTTGTAGGCCTTGTTGTCCTTCTGGCTGATGCGCGGCACATCGAAGGGGCAACCGGCGATGCAGTAACCGCAGCCGATGCAGTGCTCGGACTGGAAGTCGACGATGCCGTTGGCGTACTGGATGATCGCCCCCGGTTGCGGGCAGGCTTTCAGGCAGCCGGGATCGGCGCAGTGCATGCAGCCGTCCTTGCGGATCAGCCACTCGAGCTTGCCGCTCTCGTCTTCGACTTCATCGAAACGCATCAGCGTCCAGGTTTCGGCGGACAGGTCCGCCGGGTTGTCATAGACGCCGACGTTGTGACCGACCTCGTCACGCAGGTCGTTCCACTCGTTGCAGGCTACCTGACAGGCCTTGCAGCCAATGCAGATACTCACGTCGATCAGCTTGGCGACTTCGGCCTGGTGATCGCGGGTGTGTGGCGCCGGGGTCAGCACGCTGGTGGCCGAGCGGCGGACGATGTCTTGGGATTGCATGGACATGGTTTCGCCCTCAGACCTTTTCAATATTCACGAGAAACGCCTTGTACTCCGGCGTCTGGGTATTCGAGTCGCCGACGCCCGGAGTCAGGGTGTTGGCCAGGAAGCCCTTGCGGGTCGCCCCCTCGTAACCCCAGTGGCAGGGAATGCCGATGGTGTCGACATCCTGGCCGTCCACCGCGAGGCGGCGGATACGCTTGGTCACCACGGCCTTGGCCTTGATGTAGCCACGCTGGGTGCTGACCTTGACGGTGTCGCCCTGGACGATGCCTTTGTCATTGGCCAGCTTTTCGCCGATCTCGATGAACTGCTCGGGCTGGACGATGGCGTTCAGGCGCGCGTGCTTGGTCCAGTGACGGAACAACTCGGTGATCGAGTAGGTGGTTGCGACGTAAGGGAAGTCTTCGCGCTTGCCCATGCGTTTGCGGTCGCTTTCGTACACGCGCGCCGTCGGACTGTAGGTTACCTTCGGGTGCAGCGGGTTGTGCGCCAGCGGGCTTTCGGTCGGTTCGTAGTGTTCGGGGAACGGACCGTCGTTGAGGGCGCCGACCGAGAACAGCCGGCCCAGGCCTTCAGGCAGCATGATGAACGGGTTGACCTTGCCACCCGGCGCGGCGGTGACGGCAAAGTCGGGCACGTCGACGCCGCTCCAGCGCTGGCCGTCCCAGCCGATCAGCTTGCGTTTCGGGTCCCATGGGTTGCCTTGTGGGTCGGCTGAGGCGCGGTTGTAGAGAATGCGCCGGTTCTGCGGCCAGGCCCAGGCCCAACCCGGCGTGCAGCCCAGGCCGCTGTCGGCGTTGTCGCGCCGGGCCATCTGGTTGCCTTGTTCGGTCCAGGAACCGGCGAAGATCCAGTTGAAGCACTGGGTGCTGCCGTCATCGCGCAACTGCGAGAAGTCGTCGAGCAACTGGCCCTTGCGCAGGATCAGCTTGCCTTGCTCGTCGTGCAGGTCAGCCAGGGCGCGGCCGTTGGATTCCTTGGCCACTTCTTCGGGTTTCGGGTCGTAGGGGTCGACGTAGTCCCAGGCCATGTTGAGGACCGGAGCCGGGTTGGCGCCGCCTTCTTTTTCATACAGCTCACGAATCTTCATGAACAGGTGGCCGAGGATCTTGCCATCGTGCCAGGCCTCGCCGGGCGGCGCGGCGCCGGCCCAGTGCCATTGCAGCCAGCGCCCGGAGTTGACGATCGAGCCGTCTTCTTCGGCAAAGCAGGAGGAGGGCAGGCGGAACACTTCAGTCTGGATCGAGGCGGTATCGACGTCGTGCTGCTCGCCGTGGTTCTGCCAGAAGCTTGAAGTTTCAGTGGCCAGCGGGTCGATGATGACCAGGAACTTGAGCTTGGCCAGTGCTGCCTGGGCCTTGTTCTTGTCCGGGAACGCCGCCACCGGGTTGAAGCCCTGGGCGATGTAGCCGTTGACCTTGCCTTCGAACATGCGGTTGCTGTAGTTGAGCACGTCGTAGCTGTCGTCCCACTTGGGCAGCCAGTCGAAGCCCCAGTCGTTGTCGGCCGTGGCTTTGTCGCCCCAGAGGCTTTTCATCAGGCTGATGAAGAACTTCGGCGTGTGCTTGTAGTAGTTGACCTGATCCTCCAGCAGCGCCGTCGGCGTGGTCTGCTTGAGGTAGGTGGCCAGCGTGGTCTGCTCGTCGGAGGGCAGGTTCATGTAGCCCGGCAGGCGCAGCGACAGCAGGCCGAGGTCGGTGTAACCCTGGATATTGGAGTGACCGCGCAGGGCGTTGACGCCGCCACCGGCCATGCCGATGTTGCCCAGCAGCAGCTGGATCATGCCCGAACCGCGGATCATCTGTGCGCCATTGGTGTGGTGGGTCCAGCCCAGGGCGTAGAGGAAGGTGGCGGTGCGGTCCGGCACGCAGGTGCTGGCGAGAATCTCACAGATCTGCAGGAAATCATCCTTGGGTGTGCCGCAGATGTTGCTGACCACTTCCGGGGTGTAGCGGCTGACGTGAGCCTTGAGCAGGTTCCACACACAGCGCGGGTGGCTGAGGGTCAGGTCGCGCTTGGCGTAGCCTTTCGCGTCAAGCTCGTAGGTCCAGGAACTGCGGTCGTAACTACGTTTTTTCTCGTCGTAGCCGCTGAACAGGCCGTCGTCGAAGTGGTAGTCCTCGCGCACGATCAGGCTGGCGTTGGTGTAGTGGCGCACGTATTCGTGCTGGACCTTGTCGTGGCTGATCAGGTAGTTGACCACGCCCATCAGGAAGGTCACGTCGGAGCCGGCGCGGATCGGCGAGTAGATGTCGGCCACCGCGGCGCTGCGGTTGAAGCGCGGGTCGACGACGATGACCTTGGCGCCGTTGCGGATCTTCGCCTCGATCACCCATTTGAAGCCCACCGGGTGCGCTTCGGCCGGGTTGCCGCCCATGATCAACACCACGTTGGCGTTCTTGATGTCGACCCAGTTGTTGGTCATGGCGCCACGGCCAAAGGTCGGCGCCAGCGCCGAGACGGTCGGGGCATGGCAGACGCGGGCCTGGCTGTCGGTGCCGAGAATGCCCAGGGCGCGGGTGAAACGCTGGTCCAGCGAGCCGGTTTCGCTGCTGGCGGCCGAAGAACAGAGCATGCCGGTACTCAGCCAGCGGTTGACCGTAGTGCCCTTGACGTTCTTCTCGATGAAGTTGGCGTCGCGGTCGTCCTTCAACAGCCGGGCAATGCGCTCGATGGCATGGTCCCAGCTGATGCGCTGCCATTTGTCCGAACCCGGTGCGCGGTATTCGGGGAACAGCAGGCGCTGTTCACTGTGCACGTAGTCGACCAGGCCGGCGCCTTTGGGGCACAGCGAACCGCGGCTGACCGGGTGATCCGGGTCGCCTTCGATGTGGAAGATGCGCGCCTTGGCGTTTTTCGCGCCGTCACCGAGGCTGTACATGAGGATCCCGCAACCCACCGAGCAGTAGGTGCAGTTGTTACGGGTTTCCTTGGCGCGCAACAACTTGTACTGGCGCGACTGGGTTGCCTGGGCCATGCCGGGGGCGAAGCCCAGGGTCGCGCAGGTGGCGGTGGCAACACCGGCGGTACAGAGCTTGAAGAACTGACGTCTGCCAAGTCCCATGGTTATCTCCTTATTCTGGTGGCTGCACAAAGCAGCGGGCATAGGCATGCCCGGCAACAAGGCGTCGCAAGCGCAGTTGGCTGGGGATGAGGTCACGATTGGTTGCAGGCCTTGTCTAGCGCAAGGCTCAGGTAATGCGGATGCGCGCTAGTGTATTCCCGTACGGAATGTATGGGCTAATCAAGTGTGTCGATGAGCCTATCGATGGGCTCTATCGGTGTCTGATTATCCGCAGCGGTGTCTATCGACCGTGCAACTGTTTGCCAGGCAACAGCAGATCCACAGATACCGCGATTTCGAACAATTGTTTAACCCGGTTTTTTCCGCCAAGTGCCCGGAATATCGAGGTTTTTCAGATTGGCACGGTCACTGCAATAGCCTTCAGTGAGATTGACTATACCAATAGAAACTCGCCTATTTTTTTAATCAGGTGGGGAGCAAGACCTTGAATTTCGTGCCTCGGGTAACAACCGCAATACGTACTCATTCGACCAAAGTAGTAGGGAGAGACTGGACACTCGCCGGTGTTGGCGCCGCACTGCTGACCCTGGCCCCCTTGGCCGAGGCCCAGGACAACGGACAAACCGAACAACGCCTGGAGACCGTGACGGTCCAGGCCGCGAAAATCAGCCCGGTGGAGCAAGCGCAAGGGCAACTCGACGAGATCCCCGGGGGCACCGGGCTGGTAGACCAGGCTGAAGTGGAGAAGGGCCGCTCGGCGACCCTGGAAGACACCCTGGCCTATCAGCCGGGTGTGTATGCCCAGGCCGCGGGTGGCAACGATGCGATCAAGATTTCCATTCGTGGTTCGGGCGCCAACACTTCGCCCGGCTATTTCCGAGAAGGCACCAAGTTCCTCTTCGACGGCCTGGCTCTGACCGGTGCCGGTGGTACGCCTTATGAGCTGCTCGACACCCAGGGCCTGAGTTACACCGAAGTGTTGCGCGGGGCCAACGCTTTTGAATACGGCGCGTTGTCCCTGGGCGGGGCGATCAACTTTGTGACCAACTCGGGCCTCACTGCGCCGGGCAACCGTATCAAGGTCGAAGGCGGCAGCTTCGGCTGGCAGAAGCAGACCTTGAGTACCGGTGGCGTGGCGGGCGCGGGAGACTACTTCATCAGCGTCGACAATACCCGTCGTGATGGTTATCAGGATTTCACCTTCACCAAAGCCAAGGGCGTGGTCAGCAACTTCGGCTACCGCTTCAATCCGAAACTGGAGACCCGCCTCTACATCCGTTACCGCGAGGAGTACCACGAGAACTCCGGCACCCTGACCCTGGCACAGCTGAAGAAGAACTCCTCACAGACCAACGCGGCCACCCGCGCAACCCGTGCCGACTCAACCAAGGAAGGCTCGACCTGGGTGGGCAGCAAGACCACCTACACCTTCGACGACGATTCGACCCTGGTCGCCGGGCTGGTCTATCACAACTATCCGCAGATCCTCAGCAAGAAGAGTACGGTCAACCCCAACTACTGGGATTGGCGCGATATCAACTACTCGCTCAAGTACAGCCGCAGCGATGAACTGTTCGGCCTGTCCAGCACCACCACCGCCGGCTGGAGCAGTACCCAGCACATACGCGCCGGAGTGCGCACCTACAAGGGTGACAAGGACCTCGGCGTGCTGCAGAAGCAGGTCGAATACGATGGCTCGTTCGACCATGTGTTCTCGCTCGGCAACGACCTCGGCCTGACCGACAACCTGTACCTGTCCACCGGGGTCTCGGCCATTGAGGTCAAGCGCAATGTCGACGTGACCTTCAGCGACCGCGCCAACACCAGCGACTTCCCCAGCCACTATCGCTACCAGGAGTGGAAGCTGGCGCCACGGATGGGCTTGCGCTACTACCTGACCCCGGACGTGCAAGTGTTCGGCAACGTCAGCCGTTCCATTGATCCGCCCAGCTCCTGGTCCAGTTCCGGTTCCGGGGTGACCACCAACTTTGCCAAGAACCTCGTGCCGCAAAGTGCCAATACCGTGGAAGTGGGTGTTCGCGGGCGTTCGGAGATTTTCGATGGCAGCCTGACCCTGTACAAATCGTGGATCAAGGATGAACTGCTCAACGTCGAGATCATCCCGGCGACCAACACCTCGGCTGCGGTGGTGTCCACCTACAACTCCACCCCGACCATCCACCAGGGTGTCGAGGCCGGACTAACCACCAAACTCTGGCAGCGTGACAACGGCGATGTGCTGAGCTGGCGCCAGGCCTACACCCTCAACGACTTCCACTACCGCAACGACCCGTTGTTCAGCAAGAACGAACTGCCGGGGCTGCCCAAGCATGTCTACCAGGGCGAACTGTTCTACCAGTACGCCAATGGTTTCTACGCCGGCATCAACGTGCGTTCGGCGTCGAGCACCGCGGTGGACTACGCCAACACCTTCTATGCACCGTCCTACACCCTCTGGGGCGCACGCCTGGGCTATGACGCGCCGAACAACAAATGGCAGGTGTACCTGGACCTGAAAAACCTCGCCGACAAGGACTACGTCACTGCCGTACTGCCCACCTACAACGCCAGGGGCCAGGACACAGCGTCGCTGTATCCGGGTGACGGCTTCGGTGCCTTCACCGGTATTGCCTACAACTTCTGAGCCAGGGGCGGGTGCCGTGCATGCGGCACCTGCGGGAGATCGACATGAGTGTAATCACACGGCTCGGCAGCCTGACGGTGCTGGGCGCCTTGCTGGCCCTGGCGGCCTGCAAGCCGGCCGGCAGCCAGGCGCCGGGGCAGGGCAGTGCCATCGATGGCACGCTCAGCAACGGCACCCTGAGCTACGCCGCCCAGGACTATTTTGAACACGCACCGGGTAAGTCCGGCGGCACCTTGCGGGTGTCCACGGCCTCGGACACCACCACGCTGGACGTGCATTCGATTTCCCACGGCAACGTGCAGTGGCTGGGACGCATCCTGTTCGACTGCCTGTTGTATCAAGACGAGCAGGGTAACATCTCGCCATGGCTGGCCAAGTCCTGGGAGATCTCTGCCGACGGCAAGACCTACACCTTTCACCTGCGCGATGACGTGACCTTCAGCGACGGCGAAAAATTCAACGCCCGGGCGCTACAGATCAACCTTGAGCACATGCGTGACCCGGCGACCAAATCGCCGTTGGCGGCGGCCTACATCGCACCCTATGTGGACGGGCGCATCGTCGACGAGTACACCTTCGAGGCGCATCTGCGTGAGCCCTACTCGCCGTTTCTCGACGTGCTGGCGCAGTCCTGGCTGAGCATGATTTCGCCGCGGCAGATCATCGAGGCACCCAAGAGTATTGCCGAACACCCGATCGGCTCGGGGCCGTTCGTGCTCGAACGCTATACCCGCGACCAGGGCGCAACGTTCGTCAAACGCCAAGGCTACAACTGGGCGCCACCGGTAACCCGGCACCAGGGCGAAGCCTATCTCGACCGGCTGGAGCTGAGCATTGTTCCGGAGCCGATGATCCGCTTCAGCACCCTGGAGTCGGGGCAGTCGGATTTCACTGTCGATGCCCCGACCCAGAACGCCCGGGCGATTCGCGAAAATCCCGAACTGGAACTGCGTAGCCGCATCCGCAAGGCCAATCCGTTTCGCAGCCTGACCTTCAACGTCGAACGCTTTCCCTTCGATGACATTGAAGTGCGTCGGGCGGTGGCCAAGGCCATCGACCGTGATGGCCTGGCCTGGATCACCGGCTTTGGCGAGTACCTGGCCAAGGGCGATTTTCTCGCCGCCAACACCCGTTACTACGACCCGGCGTTCAAGGATGCCCTGGCTTATGACGTCGCCGCGGCCAACCGCATTCTCGACCAGGCCGGCTGGCAGCAGCGCGATGCCCAGGGGTATCGGGTCAAGAACGGCCAGCGCCTGGCGGCCCAGTTGCTGACCTACGAGACCGCCGCCTATCCGAGCAGCATCGCCGTGGCCATCCAGTCCGATCTGAAGAAAGTCGGCTTCGAGATCGACATCGAACTGCTGCCCCTGGCCCAGGTCACCCAACGCCGTTACGCCAGTGATTTTCAGGCCATCGGCGGCGGTTACTGGCACACCAACACCCCCGATGGCCTGTTCATCCTCTACCACAGCCAGTCGATCAGCACCGCGAAGCTGATCGGCCAGAACGTCGGGCGTTTCCGTGATGCCGAGCTGGATCGGGCGCTCAGTGCGGCGCGACTCACCACCGACCCGACAGCGCTGGCCGAGCTTTATCGCACCGCCCAGGAGCGCCTGGCGCAGACCATCCCGGCGGTGCCGGTGTTCGAAAGCCATGTGCTGCTGGCCTACCGCAAACAGGTCAAGGGCCTGATTTTCGACACCTCGCACAACACGCCGTTTTTCACCAGCGTCTGGCTTGACCAGGAGAGCAAATGAACAGCATTCAGCGAATAGCCTGGCGTTTATTGGCGGGTCTGGGCGTGCTCTGGGGCGCAGCGACCCTGACCTTTCTGGCCATCAATCTCAGTGCCGGCGATCCGGCCCTGGCAATCCTCGGCGGCCCTGACGCGATGCCCAGCGCCGAACTGATTGCCCAGGTGCGTGCCGAGTACGGCCTCGACCAACCGCTGCTGGTGCAGTACGGCCAGTACCTGGGGCGTCTGGCTCAGGGTGATCTGGGTGAGTCGTATCGCTTGCGCAGCCCGGTGCTGCAGGTGATCGCCTCGCAACTGGGGGCGACGGTGCAGTTGTCGCTGGCCGCGGCGCTGCTGTCGGTGCTGTTGGCAGTGGTTTGCGCCGTGCTCAGTGCCAACCGGCCGCGCTGGGTGCGCTCGCTGGTATCGGGTAGCGAGCTGGTGCTGTCATCGGCGCCCTCGTTCGTGATCGGCATTGTCCTGTTGCTGCTGTTTTCCTTCGGCTGGCATTTGCTCCCGCCGTCCGGCTCCAACAGTTGGCAGGCATTGATTCTGCCGAGCCTGGCCCTGGCCTTGCCGATTGCCGCTGTGCTGACTCAGGTGCTGCGCCAGGAGCTGGAAGACATCCTCGAACAGCCCTTTATCGCCATGGCGCGGGCGCGCGGCATGTCGGAGCTCGGCGTGCGCCTCAAGCACGCCTTGCGCCATGCCCTGGTGTCGCTGGTGACGCTGTCGGGCTTTGTCTTCGCCAGCCTGCTGGGTGGCGCGGTAATCATCGAAATGCTCTTTGCCCGTCAGGGAATCGGCCGGCTGATGCTCGACGCCGCCGTGACCAAGGACATGCCGTTGCTGCTGGGGATCACTCTGCTGGCAGCGGCCATTTATGTGGTCGTCAATTTTCTCGTCGACCTGATCAACCACTGGGTCGATCCACGCAGTACCCGCGTGTGACCCCTTGCAAGGACAAGCCATGAGTGCCCATGACCTGAAATCACCCTTGGCCGCGACCAGCGCTGGCCTGGACTACTCACAGCTGCAGGCGCGCTTTGCTCCGGTGTTCGCCCGTATCGCGCAGACCGCTGTGGCCCGCGAACAGCAGCGCGAACTGGCTCACGAGCCGGTGACCTGGCTGCGCGAGGCCGGCTTTGGCGCCTTGCGAGTACCGCAAGCGTTGCAAGGCGCGCAGGTCAGCCTGCCGGTGTTGTTCCGCCTGCTGATCGACCTCGCCGAAGCCGACTCCAACCTGCCGCAGATCTTTCGCGCGCACTTCGGTTTCGTCGAAGGCCGGTTGTCCAGTGGCGATGCCGCCTCCCAGCGTTACTGGCTGACCAAGGTGGTGGAGGGGCAGTTGTGGGGCGCGGCCATGGCCGAGCGCACCGACAGCACCGGCAACACGGTTCAGCTCAGTGCGGTGGATGCCCAGGCCCCCGAGGCAGGCTGGTTGCTGCAGGGCGAGAAGTACTACTGCACCGGCGCTATCTACGCCGACTGGGTGGCGGCCGTGGCCATGGAGGACAAGGATTTTGTCAGTGTCGTGGTATCGACCACGGCCCCTGGCGTCAGCCTGGAGGATGACTGGGACGGCTTTGGCCAGCGCCTCAGCGGCAGCGGTACCACCCGCTTCAACCAGGTGGCGGTGGCCCCGGAGCAGGTATTGCGGCGCTTCAAACCGGGCGAGTTGCGCGCGGAGTCGTATCTCTCGGCCTTCTATCAATTGTTCCACCTGGCAACCCTGGCCGGCATTGCCCGTGCCGTGCAACGCGATGCCACGGAATTCGTCCGGGGCCGTACCCGCGCGTTCGGCATCCCCGGGCAATCAAGCCCCAAGGACGATCCGCTGGTACAGCGGGTGATTGGCCGCCTGTCGAGCCTGGCCTATGCCACCCAGACTCTGGTGCTGGGCGTCGCCGAGGTGTTGCAGCAGGTGCACCAGGCCGAGCTCGACGGCACGGTCACTGAAGCCGATTACGTCGAAGCCGACATCCGCACCTACCAGGCGCAGCAGATCGTTCTGGAGCAGGTGCTCGAAGCCACCACCTTGTTGTTTGAAGTCGGCGGCGCCTCGGCCACCAGCCAGGCCCGACGCCTGGACCGGCACTGGCGCAACGCCCGCACCCTGGCGTCGCACAACCCGGCGATCTTCCGCGAGCGTGCCCTCGGCCATTACTACCTCAACGGCGTCAGCCCGGGCGCGGCGTGGCGTGAATTGCACGCGCAGCACGCGAACCAGGAAGACGCAGGCGCCCGCGATGAAGCCAGCGCCGTTTGAAGCCAATCACTGAGGAGTTGCCATGAACCAGCCCAACCCAACGATGAGCATCGGCATGAACATTCTCGGCTTCGGCGCCCACGCCAGCGCCTGGCGCAAGGGCGAGGTGGCGGCCGATGCCTACCTGGATGTCGAGTACTACCGCAACATTGCCCGCATCGCCGAGCGCGGCAAACTCGATGCGATCTTTCTGGCCGATGGCCCGGCACTGGTCGGTGACATCGCCGAGCACCCGGCCGGGCGCCTGGAGCCTACCGTGCTGCTCACCGCTGTAGCGCTGGCGACCCAGCACATCGGCGTGATCGCCACGGCGTCGAGCAGTTACAACGATCCGTTCAACCTGGCCCGGCGCTTCAGCTCGCTGGACCATATCAGTGGCGGCCGTGCGGCCTGGAACGTGGTCACCAATGCCGGTGACGCGGCCGCGCAGAACTTCGGCCTGGCCGGCGCGCCGCGCCACGTTGACCGTTATGCCCGGGCCGACGAATTCATCGACGTCACCTTGAAACTCTGGGACAGCTGGGAGGATGACGCGGTGATTGGCGATGCTCAGGGCGGGCGTTTTGCCGACCCGTCCAAGGTCCACAGCATCGATTTTGTCGGCCAGCACTTTTCAGTCAAGGGGCCCTTGAACCTGCCGCGTTCACCTCAGGGCCGCCCGGTGCTGGTTCAGGCGGGCTCCTCCGAAGGCGGCAAGGCCCTGGGCTCGCGGTATGCCGACGCCATTTTCACCACCCAGACCACTCTGGTCGATGGCCAGGCGTTCTACCAGGAGATGAAACAGCGCGCCCGCCAATGGGGCCGCAACCCACAGCACCTGAAGATCATGCCGGGGCTGTCGACGGTAATCGGTAGTACCGAGGCTGAAGCCCAGGCGCGCTTCGATGAGCTCAACGCCTATTACGGCGAAGAGGGCTTGATCAACCAGGTGGCGGCGCGGGTCGGTCTGGCGGCGCACGAACTGGAGCTGGACGCACCGTTGCCCTGGGAGCGCATCGGCCCGGTCAATGCCTTCGAACGCGGTTCCCATGGCTTTCTTGAAGCTCAGCTGAACCTGGCGCGCCGCGAGAACCTGACCATTCGCGAGCTGTCGCGGCGAATTCTGGTCGGCCACCGCCTGATCGTCGGCACTCCCGAACAGGTCGCCGACACGCTTGAACACTGGTTCCGCGCTGGCGCCGCTGACGGCTTCAACATCATGCCGGACATGTTCCCGTCCGGGGTCGAAGTGTTTGTCGATGAGGTGGTGCCGTTGCTGCAAGAGCGCGGGGTGTTCCGCCACGACTATCAGGGCAGCACCTTGCGCGATCACCTTGGCCTGCCATACCCCGCCAGTCAGTACCAGCGCGCCGCCGCGGCGGTTTGATTTTTCCCCTATCGAAGACGGACACAGCATGATCAAACGCACACTAGGCAACAGCGACATCCAGGTCAGCGTGCTCGGCCTTGGCAGCATGACCTGGGGCCACCAGAACAGCGAAGGCGATAGCCATCGCCAGCTCGACGCTGCCGTGGCAGCCGGTATCAACCTGATCGACACCGCCGAGATGTACCCCACGCCGACTCATGGCGAGACCTGGGGCAGCACCGAGCGCTTCATCGGCAGCTGGTTGGCCAAAAGCGGCCGGCGCCGCGAAGTGGTATTGGCCAGCAAGATCATCGGCCCGGCGCGTCAACCCGGTGCCGGCGCGCATATTCGCGACGGCCGCAGCCGCCATGACCGGGCCAACATCGTTGCTGCCCTCGACGGCAGCCTCAAGCGTTTGCAGACCGACTACCTGGACCTTTACCAGTTGCATTGGCCAGATCGCACCACCAACTTTTTCGGCCAGCGCGAGTATCCCTATGGCGCCGATGATGCCGAGGCGGTGAGCATTGGCGAAACCTTGCAGGTGCTGGCCGAGCAGGTGGCAGCGGGCAAGATTCGCCACATCGGTGTGTCCAACGAAACGCCCTGGGGTGTGGCCGAGTTCCTGCGTGAAGCCCGTGAACAGGGATTGCCGCGGATTGTCAGCATCCAGAACCCGTACAGCTTGCTCAACCGTTTGTACGAGGGCGGTCTGTCGGAGTTCAGCCAGCGTGAACAGCTGGGCCTGTTGGCCTATTCGCCCCTGGCGTTCGGCACACTGACCGGCAAGTACCTCAACGGCGCCTTGCCTGAAGGCTCGCGGCTGTCAGCGGTGTACCGCACCTTCAATCGCTACGACAGCCCCGGCGCCCAGCAGGCCATTGCCGCCTATGTGGCGCTGGCGGCCGAGCTGTCGCTGAGCCCGGCACAGCTGGCGCTGGCGTTTGTCATCGGCAAGCCCTTTGTCAGCAGTGCCCTGACCGGGCAGACCAGCCTGGAACAACTGGCCGACAACCTCGGGGCACTGGAGGTGAAGCTCGATGAGCAGGCCTTGGCGCGCATCGAGCAGATCCATCGGCAGTTCCCCAATCCGGCGCCGTGAACGACAACCTTTAGCCCGTGGAGGTGCCCGATGGCGCCGATCAATACAACAGCAGCGGTGCTGGCTGTGCCGAGCCCCGCACCTATTCACCTTCAAGGACGCTTCGGCAGCTGGCGCCGCAGCCTGCAGCAACTGGCCTGGCGGCCCGGGCTGATACTGGCCGCGGTGTTTGTCGTGCTGTTGGTGCTGGCGGCGCTGCAGCCGGGTTGGCTGGTGTCTGCCGATCCGCTGGAAGCCAGTGCGCGTCAGGCGTTTCAGCCACCCAGCAGTCTGCACTGGCTGGGCACCGACGAGAACGGTCGCGACATTCTTGCGCGTCTGGTGCATGCCGTGCGCCCGTCGCTGGTGCTGGGGCTCAGTGCCACGGCTTTGGGGCTGCTGCTGGGGACAGTGCTGGGGCTGGCTGCCGGCCTGGGGCCGCGGTTTGTCGATGGTGCGGTGATGCGCCTGGTCGACGTGCTGCTGGCGTTTCCCGACCTGCTGCTGGCACTGGTGATCATCACCTTCTTCGGCCAGGGCACGCTCAACACCATCATCGCCGTGGGCATTGCCAGTGTGCCGCGCTATGCCCGCCTGGTGCGGGCGCAGACCCTGGTGGTACGCGGCGCCGGCTATGTCGAGGCCGCCACTACCCTCGGCTTGCCTCGTCGTCAGGTGATCTGGCGGCATGTGCTGCCCAACGCCATCAAGCCGATTTTGATCCTCGCCACCATCGGCATCGGTAGCACCATCGTTGCCGGAGCGGCACTGAGCTTTCTCGGCTTCGGCGCGCCACCGCCTGAGCCGGAGTGGGGCGGCATGCTCGCAATCGGTCGCAACTACCTGGCCAACGCCTGGTGGCTGGTGGCCTGGCCAGCCCTGGCGATCACCCTTACGGTGGTTTCGATCACCGCCATCGGCCGTGAACTGCTGCGCCGTAATGAAGGTAAACACCTATGAACGCTTTTACCCAATCCTCGCAGCCGCTGATTGATGTCCATGATCTGCAGGTCCGTTTCGGCCAGGGTGCAGCGGTGCTCAAGGGCATCAGCTTCAGCCTGCAGGCGGGTGAATGCCTGGCGCTGGTGGGCGAGTCGGGCTCCGGCAAGAGCGTCACCTCGCGTACCCTCGCCGGGCTCACCGGCGCCCATGCCCAGGTTCAGGCCCAGCGCCTGGCCTTCGCGGGGCAGGACCTGCGCCAGTTCGACGAGCGCGCCTGGCGCCAAGTGCGCGGTGCGCAAATCGGCTTCGTCATGCAGGACGCGCTAGGGTCGCTTGATCCGTTGCGCCCGGTAGGCAAGGAAATCGCCGAACCGCTGCAGTTGCACACCAGGTTGAACCGCGACCAGCGTCAGGCGCGGGTACTCGACTTGTTGCGTCAAGTGGGCGTGCCTGCGCCCGAGTTGCGCGCCCGTCAGTATCCCTGGCAGTTGTCGGGCGGCCTGCGCCAGCGTGCGCTGATCGCCTCGGCGATCGCCTGCAATCCGCGCCTGCTGATTGCCGATGAGCCGACCACGGCGCTGGATGCCACCGTCCAGGCGCAGGTGCTCAACCTGCTGGAATCGCTGCGTGGCGACAGCACCGCGATGTTGATTGTCAGTCATGACCTGGCGGTGGTTTCACGCCTGGCCAACCGGGTGGCGGTGATGCACAACGGTGTCATCGTTGAGCAAGGCAGTGTCGAAGCGGTGCTGCAGGACCCGCAACACACCTATACCCAGTACCTGCTCAAGGCCGGAGCCGCCGTGCATTTTCGCCGTCCGCAGCAGTCCGCGCTGGCGGCGGTCAGCGCGCCGGCAAAGGAAATCAGCGCGCCGCTGTTGCAGGTGCAGCAGTTGACCAAGGCGTTCAAGGGCCCGGATGGTCAGCGGCGCACCGTGGTCGATGGCGTTTCACTGGAGCTGTACAAGGGCCGCACCCTGGGCATTGTCGGCGAGTCGGGTTCAGGCAAGACCACCCTGACGCGGATGATCCTCGGCCTGGAAACCCCCGACAGCGGTGAGATCCACATCAAGGGCCGGCCCTGGCTGAACCTCGGCGAGGATGAAAAACGTCAGCTGCGGCGCAGTATCCAGGTGGTGTTCCAGGACCCGCTGAGCTCGTTCGATCCGCGCTACACCGTGCAGCGTGTGTTGTTCGAGGCGTTGGAAGTGGCCGGCCACCTGCGCGCCAGCTGGCGCACCCGGGCACTGGAACTGCTGGAGCTGGTGCGCCTCGACGAAAGCCTCCTGTCGCGCCGTCCGATCGAGCTGTCGGGGGGGCAGCGCCAACGCATCGCTATTGCCCGGGCATTGGCGGCGCAACCGCAGATTCTGGTCTGTGACGAACCGGTGTCGGCCCTCGACGTGTCGGTGCAGGCACAGATTCTGGAGCTGCTCGACGACCTCAAGCAACGCCTGGGCCTGGCGTGCCTGTTCATCTCTCACGACCTGGGGGTGATCAACCATGTCAGCGACCAGGTGCTGGTGATGAAAGACGGCGTGGCGGTGGAGAGCGGCCCGGTGCGCGATGTCTTCGACCGCCCGCAACACCCTTATACCCGCGCGTTGCTCGACGCCATCCCGCACCTGGAAAGCGGACGGCGCACGAGCTTCGAATTTCTCCGCTTAGCGATCTGATCCGCCTGACTGACACAAGGATGCTTTATGCCTGGTTTATCTGCAGTACCACGCCGTGAACGCCGTCACCTGGACGACATCAAGGGTAATATCGATAACCTGTTGCCGCTCATCGCTGCCGGTGCCGCGCAGCGCGAACGGGAGCGCCAGTTGCCTTATGAAGCAGTACGCCAGGTGGCGCAGGCGGGACTCTACACCTGCCGTATTCCTCAGGCCCATGGTGGATCGGGCGGCAGTGTCAGCGATGTCATTGCCTTGCTGCTGCGCATCGCCTCGGTGGATTCCAACGTCGCCCAGGCGCTGCGCCCCGGCTTCGGCTTTGTCGAAGGGCTGCTGGCCTCGCGCGCTGAAGGGGCCGAGGCCGAGCGCGAGCGCTGGTTCGCCCGCTACCTGCAAGGGGCAGTGCTGGGCAATGCCGGCTGGGAAGTGGGCGGCGCCAATGGCGCGATCAGTGCGCGTCTGGTGCGTGACGGTGAGCACTACCGGGCCAGTGGCAGCAAGTACTACAGCACCGGCTCGCTGTATGCCGACTGGATCAGTGCGGTGGCCCTGGATGAAGACGAGCAGCCGGTATCCTTCGTCTTGCCACGGGACCGTCAGGGCCTGGAGCTGCTCGATGATTTCGACGCCATGGGCCAGCGCCTGACCGCCAGCGGTACGACCCGGCTCAATGACGTCCGGGTCTATGCCGACGAGATCCGCACGCGGACGGTGGAGGAGGGCAAGCGCACCGTCGTCACGCCATTCCTGCAGTTGTTCCTGGCCACGGTGCAGGCCGGTATCGCCCGCAATGCGCTGGACGATGCCGTGCACTTTGCCCGCGAGCATGCGCGACCGATCAAACACAGCAGCGCTAGCCGTTCGGTGGACGATCCCTATGTGCAACTGAGCGTGGGTGAGATCGCCGCCCGTGCCTTTACCGCCGAAGCAGTGGTGTTGCGCGCCGCTGCTTCGATCGACCGCGCCTGGGCGGCGGACCTTGACCCGCAGCAGGTCGATCAGGCCGCCATCGACGTGGCCCAGGCGCAATATATCGCCGCCGAGTCCGCGCTCAAGGCCGCTGAATTGCTCTTCGATGTCGGCGGTGCCTCGACCACCGGCCGCAGTCACAACCTCGACCGCCATTGGCGAAACGCCCGCACCGTGGCCAACCATAACCCGCGGCACTGGAAAGCCGCCGCGGTGGGCAACTGGCAACTGACCGGTACGCCACCGCCGACCTCGGGGCTGTTCTGAATTGGGCACGCTACAGGTAGCGCCGCTGACGCAACAGGTCAATCAATCACGACGGGTACCGATCATTATCGGCTGCGCGTTTCTGATGGAGCTGATCGACGCCACCGTGGTGATGACGGCCTTGCCGCAGATGGCCATTGAGTTCGGGGTCGCCAGCGTGCGCATGAACCTGGTGGTGTCGCTGTACATGCTCGCCGCCGCGCTGGCGGTGCCGGTCAGCGGCTGGGCGGCCGACCGCTTCGGCCCGCGGCGCCTGTTCGTACTGGCCATGGTGCTGTTCACCCTGGCATCGCTGGCCTGCGCCCTGGCCGGGTCGTTGCTGCAGCTGTGTCTGGCGCGGCTGTGCCAGGGGGCGGCCGGGGCGATGATGGTGCCGGTGGGGTTGATGATCCTGTTGCGCTGGTCGTCACGCGAAGACCTGCTGCGCAACATGTCATTCCTGGCCATTCCACCCTTGATCGGGCCGATGCTCGGGCCACCGCTGGGCGGCTTGATGGTGACCCTGTTGTCCTGGCAATGGATATTCCTGGTCAACCTGCCGATCGGCCTGCTCGGCATCTACCTGGTGCGCCGCTACATCCCCGACTATCCCGGTGTCGGCAAGCAGCCGCTGGATGTGCGCGGCCTGCTGCTCAGCAGTGTCGCCCTGGCCGCCCTGGTGTTCGGCTTCGAAACCCTGGGCCATGGTTTGCTGGAACGGCGCTGGGGGTTGTTGATGCTGCTGGTCGGTGCCATTGCCGCAGTCCTGTACCTGCGTCATGCCCGGCGTTGCCCTCAGCCCTTGCTGGATTTTTCGTCGTTGCGGGTGCGCAGCTTTGCCGTGAACTTCTGGGGCGGCACCTTGTTTCGCCTGGGTACGGCGGCGCAGCCGTTCCTGATGGTGCTGCTGTTCCAGCTGTGCTTTGGCCTGAGCCCGTTGCAGGCCGGGTTATTGACCTTTACCGGTGGCGTCGGCGCCTTTGTG
Source organism: Pseudomonas sp. GZD-222 (assembly GCF_049310525.1). NCBI lineage: Bacteria > Pseudomonadati > Pseudomonadota > Gammaproteobacteria > Pseudomonadales > Pseudomonadaceae > Pseudomonas > Pseudomonas sp. GZD-222. The sequence goes on along the minus strand of NZ_JBMOWO010000054.1, from coordinate 69,942 downwards.
GTCAAACTGCTGGCGGTGCGCATCGTCAGGCGCCTGGGCTTTCGCCGTACCTTGAGCCTGAACGCACTGCTGACTGGGCTGAGCCTGCTGGCCTGCGCCACCTTCAACCTGGAGACGCCGTACTGGCTGGTGGTGCTGATTCTGTTCTGCAGTGGCCTGATCCGTTCCCTGCAGTTCAGCGCCATGGGCGGGCTGACTTACGCCGATGTACCGGCTGAACTGCACAGCCGTGCCAGCAGTTTGTCGGCGGCAACCACGCAACTGACCATGAGCGTGTCGGTGGGTATGGCGGCGTCGTTGCTCAGCCTGCTGATGAGTGTGAAGGGCGAGCAGCAGGTTGGGGTGGCCGATATTGCGACGGTGATTGGTGTCTGCGGGGTGGTGTGCATGGCCTCGGCCCTGGTGTTTCGTCGGTTGGCGCCGGAGGCGGGCAGGGAGATCTATCGCTGAGACGATCTGTGTAGGAGCTGATTTACCGGGACGCCGGAACGCCGCGATGGCCTGCGTAGCTGGCCCATTTTTGGGGCCGCTACGCGCCCCATCGCGGCGGTCCGGCGTCCCGGTAAATCCGCTCCTACAAGTCAGATCGACAGGTTAAGCATCCGCTCACCCTGCGAGCTGGCAGCCGGCTGACGGCGGTTGACCGCCAGTTCGCCGATCTTGATCAAACGGCTGCGGGCGATGTTGCGGCTTAACCCCAGCAGGTTGGCTGTGTGTACCTGATTGTGGTGACTGAAGCGGTAGGCTGCGCGCAGCAAAGCATCCTCGACCTTTTCGTGCAGTGCCCCCGGCGCCTGCTCGAAGAGCTTCTGGAACGCCCGCTCAAGCAGCCCTTCCGCCGAGTCGTCAGCGCCGCTGCTGTCGTCGGCGCGTTCGATACGCATGTTCGACAGGCGCAGGTCCTCTTCGCGGATCACGCCGTCACGGCAGATCAGCAGGGTGTGATGGATGACGTTTTCCAACTCGCGAATATTACCCGGCCAGCCATAGCTGCGCAGCTTCGCCTCGGCTTGCGCGCTGAGGCTGACCTGGCCATAGCCCAGGCGCTGGCTGTAGGCCTGGATGAAGTGGCGCACCAGCGGCAGGATGTCGCCGGGGCGTTCGCGCAGCGGCACCAGCTCCAGGTTGACCACGTCCAGGCGGTAATACAGGTCCTCGCGAAAATGCCCGGCGTTGATGGCTTTTTCCAGCTGCACGTTGGTTGCCGCCAGTACCCTTACATCGATGGGGATGCTTTTGCGTGAGCCCAGGCGCACCACTTCGCGCTCCTGTAGCACGCGCAGCAATTTGACCTGGATGGCCATCGGCAGGTCGCCGATTTCATCGAGGAACAAGGTGCCGCCATTGGCCTCTTCGAACCAACCGGCCTTGGCGCTGAGGGCACCGGTGAAGGCGCCTTTTTCATGGCCGAACAGTTCAGCCTCCACCAACGACTCGGAGAACGCTCCGCAGTTGACCGCCACGAATGGTTTGTCGCGGCGTCCGCTGAGGTTATGGATGTGACGGGCCACCAGCTCTTTGCCGGTACCGGTCTCGCCGATGATCAGCACGCTGGCTTCACTGGGCGCAACCTGCTGCAGGTGCGCCAGCAGGGCCTGGGATTTCGGGTCTTCGAACACTTGTGCGGTGGCACGGATCGAAGTGGCCAGGGCCGGTGACGGCGGTAGGGTGAGCAATTGCATGGGGTTCACACTATGAGTAGAAGGTCGGAGTCGGCAATTGCCCGCGCAGGGCCCATTCACCGAGTTCGTGTAGCTTGTAGTCGAGCGGGTCGTGCAGGCTCTGGGTGCGCAGGTTGCGCCAGTGGCGGTCGAGCCCGACCGACGCCTGGGTGGCGCGTGCACCGGTGACTTCGAAGACCTTGCTGCAAATGGCCAGGCCATCGCGGTTGGCCGCGACCTTGGCGGTAGCGATGCTCACGGCCAGGCGCCCGCGTTGCTCGGCGGTCAATGCCGCGCCTTTGGCCCAGGCTTGATCAAGCGCGTTGGCAGCCTGTTCGACCAGCACCTTGGCGCCTTGCAGGCGTACCCAGAAGTCGCCGAAGTGCTGGAGCACATAAGGGTCGGCGCTACTGTGCTCAGCCTGCGACTTGAACCACGGCCGCGATTCCGTCAGGGCGTAATGGCGCGCCTCTTCGAAGGCGCCTTCGGCGATGCCGAGAAACACATGGGCGAAATGCAACTGGGCAATCAACGGTCGCAGGCAGGCAAAGGGTGTGCTCAGCGGGCCGGGATCGAGCAGCAGGTCACTTTCCTCGACCCGCACCCGCTCGAAAGTGGCGCTGCCACTGTCGGTCTGGCGTTGGCCCATGTTGTTCCAGTCGTTATGCAAGGTGATGCCACTACGACCGCTGGGAATGGCCGCAATCAACAGCTTGCCGCCAGCGCTTTCGTCCACGGCCGATGCGATCAGCATCTGTGAGTCGCTGGCGCCGGAGCAGAAGCTTTTCTTGCCGGAGAACTCGCGAAAGCCGCCGCGATCCTTGACCACGGTGCGCGCGTCCAGCGGGTTGAGGGCATTGCCCCAGAACCAGTTTTTACGCGCGGTCAGTTCGAACCAGGGTTGCCACTGCGCCGGGGTGGCGAACAGGCGTACGGTGGCCAGCATCAAATGATGAAAGCCGAAGACATGGGCCAGGGAGCTGTCGACCCGGGCAAATTCGCGCACCACCTCGAAGGTTTGCGTCCAGCTGCCGCCCAGACCGCCGAACTCACGAGGGATGCTCAAGGCCAGCAGGCCACTGCGGCGAATGGCGTCGCGCTCATTTTTTGGGGTGCCGCCTTCACGGTCGCGCTCGACTACCGTGCGGGCAAATTCGCTGGCCAAGGCCCGAGCTGTCTGCAACGGGGTGTTGGGGGGGATGTGCAAGGCTGCGCTCACTTGAACGATGAGAGATGAACTGATGCTAAATGATCTAAAAAATCTAAAATAAATAACTTATAGATCTTTCGATATGCCTGTTTTATATTCAATAAAGATCTAATTAAGTAAATATTTATTCTTTTTAATTTTATTTGATCCAGCGCACTCTGCACCTCAAGCACTGCGCGGCAGTGCAACCCCGAACGAGGAAGCAGAGCATGACCATCAAGGCGATCAACGTACGCAATCAGTTCAAGGGCACGGTCAAGGAGATCATCGAAGGGCCGGTGGTATCGGAAATCGATGTGCAGACCTCGGCGGGTATCGTCACCTCGGTGATCACCACCCGCTCGGTGCACGAGCTGGAATTGCGGGTAGGCAGTGAAGTGATTGCCTTCGTGAAATCCACCGAGGTGTCGATCGCCAAGCTATGAGGTGTTGCGCGTCAGTTGAAAGCGACACACCTGTCCACCGCGCAGCATGCATTCCAGGTGCTGCACGTCCCCTCCACCCAGGCTGCCAATCAGCGCCAGGTCGAGCTCACAGATTTGCGGGTGAGCTTCGGCCAGCTGATGGAACACACAGTTATGGGCGACAATTTGCGCCGGCTCACCGGAGCGGAAAAACACTTCGGATTCATAACCCACCACTTTCATATGGGCAGCGATCTGCTGCTCATCCAGGCGGGTAGCGCTCAGGTCTGCGGCCATTTTCTCACCCAGACTGCGCATCAGCTTCACCAGGGCCTCATGGCCGATCAGGCTGGCCACTTCATCAATCAGCAGGTTGGCCAGCAGGTGATAGTGGCGTGGGAACAACTCCCTGCCGTGCTCGCTGAGCCGGTACAACTGCTCCGGGCGGCGGCCGGTGGCGCGCAGATCGCCGCGCACCACCAGAGCGTCCCGTTCCAGCGCAGCCAGGTGCTGGCGCACCGCCGTGCGGGTGACCGCCAGCTGGCTGGCCAGTTCTTCGATGCTCATGCCGGCGGCCCGGTACAGCAAGGCCGAAAGCAGATCCTGTTGGGTACGTCCCAGGCCTTCGAACATCAATGAACCTCGCTCAGAACTTGTCCGGGAACTGTTTGACCAACGCTGCCGTCAAGGCGTCGGCCAAACCGAGGATATGCTCGCGCATGTGTTTCCAGGTGGCGGCTTCTGCCTTGTAATCCTTTTTCCCGAGTTCGTCGATCTGCGCGATATGGTGCCCGCCATGGGCGGCCAGCAGGGTGTTGAGCGTTGCCTCCGGCAAGTTCGGGTTGGCCGTGGCGAGGAACTTCGCCAGCGCCTTGGCATTGTTGGTCAGGTCATTGACCGCCGCCTGTTTGCCGGACGCCGACTGGCTGACACTGGCGTCACTGTATTGCTTGACCGCACCCCAGTGACCGCCGAGCAGTTTCAACAGCTGGTCGGCGGCAGGCTGGCCGTAAAGCGGGGCGATGCTGTTGGCAATCGCGGTGGCATTGCTGACCACCTCCTGACTGGCGACATCCGCTGCTTGGCGATTTCCGGCCTGATTGGCGATGGCGTAATTGCGAATCCAGAACATATGCTCGACCCACAGATCACGCAGGGCCAGGCGGGTAGTCAGGGCGGCGGATTCGGCTTGAGGGGGAGGGGTTTGAGCCGCAGGGCTCAAGCTGGGAAGCGCACACAAGGCTGCAAGCAGCAGCACAACCGGCAATCTGATCTTCATGGCAGTACCCTCGACGGGTGAAGTGGCCTACAAGATCAATTACAGCATAAAAATATGTCGTTATTGGTTTGGGCGCCGAACGGTGCTTGCCCACCGTCAAGACGGTGGGCAAGTGCTGCTATCCGCTCAGGGTTTGACGGCTTCCGGCAGGATCATCCGGGCCGGTGCCTGGGCGGCCTTGCCACGGGCCACCAGGTAATACAGCACGCTCGGTACCACCAGGCCGATGATCCACGACACATCGACACCGCCCAGGTGGGCAACCATCGGGCCGGTGTAGAGCTTGGTGGAAATGAACGGCATCTGGATCAGCACGCCAATGGTGTAGACGATGATGCCTGGCATGTTCCAGCGACCGTAACGGCCTTTGGGATCGGACAGCGCAGGTACGTCATAGCGCTCTTTGGTGATGAAGTAGTAGTCCACCAGGTTGACCGCGCTCCAGGGCACGAAGAAGGTCAGCAGGAACAGGATGAACGACTTGAACGCGGTGAGGAACGAGTGCTGGCCGAGCAGGGCGATCAGGGTCGCGGCACCGACAATCGCAAGGACGAAGACCAGGCGCTGGCGACGGCTGACTTCGATGTGTCCACGAAAGCCACTGATGATCGTGGCGATGCACATGAAGCTGCCGTAGGAGTTGAGGGTAGAAATGGTCACCTTGCCAAAGGCAATGCTGAAATACAGCAGCGCGGCGGTGGCACCGGTGCCACCCAGGCCGACAATGTAGGCCACTTCACGGCCGGAAAACTGGCCGTTGGCAATGGCAGCGGCAAACACGCCGAGGACCATCGATGCCTGGGCACCCACCACCGAGCCAAGGCCGGCGGCCAGGAAGGTCTTGAATGACGAAGTGCGGCTCGGCAGGTAGCGCGAATAGTCCGCTACATACGGCCCGAAGGAGATCTGCCAGGAGGCTGACAGCGATACCGCCAACAGGAACGATGCCCAGGTGAAATGGCGGTTTTCCAGGAGCTGGCCGATGTCACTGATGACCAGGATGCGGCTGAACAGGTAGACGAAAGCGATGATGCCGAGCACGCTGGCGATGCGGCCGATCCAGTGGATCATGCGATAGCCGAACACCGTGGCCAGGACGATCACCCCGGCGAAGATCAGGATCCCGGTACTGTCGCTGACGCTGAGCAACTGGCCGATGGCCTGGCCCGACAGTACCGTGCCGGTAGCAGTGAAACCCAGGTACATCAGGCATACCAGGGCAATCGGGATGGCCGCGCCATAGACCCCGAACTGCACGCGGCTGGAGATCATCTGCGGCAGCCCCAGCTTTGGCCCTTGGGCGGCATGCAGGGCCATGACCGCACCGCCGACCAGCTGGCCGATCAGCAAACCGATCAGCGACCAGAACACGTCACCCCCGAGCACCACGGCCAGGGCCCCGGTGACGATTGCGGTGATCTGCAGGTTGGCACCCAGCCACAAGGTGAACTGGCTGTAGAGGCGTCCGTGTCGCTCGTTCTCCGGGATGTAGTCGATCGAGCGGCGCTCGATCAGGGGCTTGCTGCGCGAGGCGCTGGCCTGAGTCATTGCTGTGGATCTCCGCATATTGTTGTTGTCGAGCGGTCGAGTCGCCGGCCGGACGCAGGGGCGGCAACGTTCACAGATATGAGCATGTATATACAAATACAGTCAAGTGGGTGTGCGGAAATTGCGCCGCTCACTCGGGCGGTCACTTTTCAGCGGTCATTCAGAGGACGGGGCAGGGGGCAAGCGCGGTTGGCTAGCCGCCGGTCATGTTCATGAAGCGCAGGATCTGCACCTCGCCATGCACGTCGAAGTGATGACGGTGGGGCTTGAGCGCGATGGCGTCGCGAATCGCCTTGTCCAGGCGCTCGTTGTTGCCGGGGTGGGCGCGCAGCACTTGCTTGAGGTCGCTGGAGTGCTCGTTGCCCAGGCACAGCAGCAAGCGGCCTTCGACCGTCAGCCGCACACGATTGCAGCTGTCGCAGAAGTTATGGCTATGGGGCGAGATGAAGCCGATGCGGATCTGCGGCGCTTCGGCGACACGCCAGTAACGCGAAGGACCCTGGGTGGATTCGGCCGACTCGATCAGGGTGAACTGTTCGCCGATGCGCGCGCGCACTTCATCGCTGGAGCAGTAGGATTCGCTGCGCTGGTGCTCGCTGATGACGCCCAGGGGCATCTCTTCAATAAAGGAAATGTCCAGTTCGCGCTCGATGGCAAAGCGCACCAGGTCATTGATTTCGTGGTCGTTGCGGTCTTTGAGCACCACGCAATTGAGTTTGGTCCGGCGAAAGCCTGCAGCGCGGGCCGCGTCGATGCCGGCGATGACCTGGTGCAGATCACCGGTGCGGGTGAGGGCCTTGAAGCGTTGCGGGTCGAGGCTGTCGAGGCTGATGTTCAGGCGCGACAGCCCGGCATCGAACAGCGGCGCGGCCAGGCGTCCCAGTTGCGAGCCGTTGCTGGTCATGCACAGCTCGCGCAAGCCCGGTAAGGCGGCGACCCGTGCGCAGAGTTCGACAATGCCTTTGCGCACCAGCGGCTCACCCCCGGTCAGGCGGATCTTGCGGGTGCCCATGGCGACGAAGCGCTCGGCCACCTGGTACAGCTCTTCGAGGGTGAGAATGCGCTGGCGCGGAAGAAACTGCATGTCTTCGGCCATGCAGTAGACGCAACGGAAATCGCAGCGATCAGTCACCGACATGCGCAGGTAATCGATTGTTCGACTGAAACTGTCGACCAGCGTTGTGTCGCGTGAACTCACGGTGGCGACTGCCTCTCGCTAAACCTGATGGGTGATCTTATCGAGGGTAGGGAGAAGGAGCTGACGCGTCAAATTGCTTGTAGTGACCATTTGATAAGTTTCGTCTATCGGGCGATTACCGGGGAGTGACCCGATACACACAGCGCCGCTGGCCTGAAAGCAGATGCTCGCAGCGCTCTACCAGCGCCTGCTCGCCAAGCACTGCCTGAAAAACCTGCAGCTCCGAACGGCAGAAGCCCTGGCAGCGGCTGGCAGCGACGCAGATCGGGCAGTGGTTCTCGATGATCAGCCAGCCGTTGTCGCTGGCCTGCGTTTCGGCCATGTAGCCGGCCTGTTCGCGCAATTGCACCAGGGTGCGCACCTTGTCTTCCAGGCTGTGCAGTTGCCTGCAGGCCTGTTGGTACTCGTTACGGTTGGTGGTTTCCATACGCTGAATCAGTTGCTCGACACCGTCGGTACCAAACACCTCCTCGACACTCTCGATCAGTTGCAGGGTGAGCACGCTATGAGCATCCGGAAAGCGCCGTTGCGCAGTCTCAGTCAGCAACCATTTCTGTGAGGGACGGCCTGCACCGTTGGCCGACGCACTGATGCCACTGATCAGCTCGGCAGCCTGCAGTTTCTGGATGTGCTGGCGCGCGGCCTCGAAGCTGATCTGCAGCAGAGCGGCCAGCTCGGTGGTCTTCAGCGCGCCGCGGGTCTTGAGCAGAAACAGGATGCGCTCGGCAGTGGAGTTGCTGGCGTCAGTGGCAGTCGGGGTCATGTAGAGGCGGTCGCCATACAGGTGGAAGGGTCCGGATTGTAGTGAATGAGCGCTGAAAAAGCCGCTCGGCGTAGGGTATCAGGCCAGGGCAAGGGCCTTGGCGCCGGTGATGCGCCGGACCAGGAGCAGCGTCAGCAGCGGCGCCAGCGCGAACACGCCGAACAGCCACATGGCCGCATGTTGAGCTCCGATCACGCCACCGGGGTCAACCAATCCGGCACTGTTGCTGACCAGCCCGGCCAGTGCTGCAGCGAGGGCGGTGGCATATAACTGCACCGTGGTGATCGACGCCGAGGCCAGGTTTTCTTCGCCGGGGCGTGCGGCGCTCAGTACCCGCGTCAACAGGTGCGGCCAGCCAAGGCCAATGCCCAGACCGACCCCGGCCAGGGCCAGGCAGTAACTGCCAACGCCGATTGCGCTGGTCAGCCAGTGCGTTTGCGCGGTCATCAGTGCCAGCGCCAGCATCGCCGCGACGATCACCGCCGGCCCCAAGCGGATCAGGCGCTCGGCGGCTTCACCCGTGCGACTGGCGCTGATCAGGGCGGCGAGGGTCCAGCCAGCGGCCATGGCGGCGGTCATGTAACCCGCGGCGAGGGGGCCAAGGCCATGGATCTGCTGGAGAAAATAGGGCACGAAAATCTCCGTGGTCATCGCCGCTATCAACAGGCACATGACCGCGTACAGCACACCCAGGCGGCTGCCCAGCGAGTAGGCACCGGTGGGCAACAGGCGGCGTTCGGGATCTCGATCCAGGCGCGCGATCACCACGGCGATGACAAGGCCCACGACAATGCCGAACAGATTCCACAGCAGGTTGCTCGACAGGCTCGCTGCCGAGATAGCCAGCACCGAGAGCACCAGGCAAGCGATCAAGCCATAGGGCGGGCGAGTGCGCGTAGCGGCGTGGGTGAGGGTGTTGCCCAGTTGGCTGATGACGATAACGGCCAGCAACCCCACCACCGGCAGCAAGGTCCAGAACGCCCAGCGCCAATGCCCGCCTTCGGCGAACATGCCGCCGATGGCAGGACCGCAGAGCGTTGCCAGCCCCCACATGCCCGAGACCATGGCCATGGCCCGCGGCCACAGGCGCTCATCGAATACCAGGCGGATCAGGGCATAGCTCAGGGCAAACAGGATGCCGCCGCCCAAGCCCTGGACGCTGCGCCCGGCCAGCAGCACCGGCATGCTCGGGGCGGCGGCGCAGAGGGCTGATCCCGCTGCGAAAATGGCCAGTGCCAGGAGGAACGCGCGCCTCGGGCCGAGGCGTTCGAGCAGGCGTGCCGAGAGGGTCGAGCCGATGATCGAGGTGGCCACGAACAGCGTGGTGCTCCAGGCATAAAAGGCCAACCCGCCGATATCGGCGATCACCGTTGGCAGGATCGTGGTGACGATGTAGACGTTGATCGCATGCAGTGCCACGCCACCGGCCAGGGCAATTGAACGCAGGGCATTGCGTCCCTTCAGCAATTCGGCCCATGAAGCATTCGGGGGTGTTGAGGTGGACGACATGCGCGGCTCCTTCGCAAGGTGGTGTCAGTGGCTGACAGTCTAGGTGCGCCTTCTGTATTACACAAACTTATGCTTGGATAAATAGCCGGTGGACGCGTTGCGGCTTTTGTTACCATCCTCTTCTTTTGCCGCGGCCTGTACAGTCCGTGGCGTACAACCTGCAAGAGCGAAGGAGAGCAACATGATCATCACCACCACAGGCACTGTCGAAGGTCGGCAAATCGCCGCCTACCTGGACGTGGTCAGCGCCGAGTCGGTCCAGGGCATCAACGTGGTGCGCGACGTGTTCGCCAGCTTTCGCGACTTTTTCGGTGGCCGTTCGCAAACTCTGGAAAGCGCCTTGAAAGAAGCCCGCGAACAAGCCACCGACGAAATCAAGGCCCGCGCCAGGAGCCTGCAAGCCGACGCCGTGATAGGCCTGGATTACGAGATCAGCATGCCGTCGGCCCGCGGCGGGATGGTGGTGGTATTCGTCACAGGCACCGCGGTCAAACTCAGGTAAGCCTTCAGGTGCGACAAAATAGCCCGGCCATTGGTCGGGCTTTTTGTTTTTTTGCCTGTCCGGTCCATAAATGACCGGCTAGTCTCAGAATCACTTGGTCCGGTACTTCCTGGGCAATCATCTGCTTGCCGGTATCGGCCCACTGTCAGAGGGAGACAGGGCATGTTCGAATCCTATTTCGAGGACAACGGCGACGAATTTCCGATCAACAGCCAGGTACGCTGCGGTCAGGCGGCTTTCCGCCTGGGCTTTGCCCACATGACCCGGGATGACGCCGAGCACGCACGGCCAAGCCATTTGCAGCGCGCCAAGAAGGGCCGCTTCATGCCCAGGATTCCGGTGAAAAAGTGACCCGGTTCACATCACCCCGCCCTCAGTTGCGGGGTTTTTTCTGCATTGTTTGACCTTGCTCAACGGTTGAGGCATGGGCGCTCGCCTGAAGCGCGCTTGTGTGTCTTACTTGTCCGGCTGCTATCACTACAGGGGGTAATCGATGCGGATCAGGGAAGAAACATACTGGGAGTGGGCGGATGCACAACTGCACAGCCGCAGCCACGACGAACTGCTCAGTGACGGCACCAACATCGATGTACAGGTCAGGTTATCGCGCACCGGCGCCACGCAGTTGTTCCTCGGCGTTTACGCCAGTCATGGCAAGGCGATGGTGGAGGAGTACTACCAGAGCCGTCCGGGCGAGACCATGAGCCGCGCCATGGTCTGGGGCGTGAACCGCGCCAGAGCGCTGCTCACCGGAGACTTCCCCGTGGAGCAGGCGCCGTTGCGGCGTCAGGCCTGAGGGTGGCGGTTGCGGCTGGCCTGGACAATGCGCTGGGCCGGCACACGCAGCTGGCGTAACAGGTACTCGGCAAACTCCGCTGAGTAACCTTGCAGGGCGATGGCCTGCGCCATGCAACTCAACCAGATTTCACTATGGGCTTCATCGATCGGCCATTGGGCATGGAAGGCCGGAATGGCGATCGACCCATAGCGCTCACTGAACAGCGCCGGACCGCCGAGCCAGCCACTGAGAAAGCAGGCCAGTTTGTCCCGTGAGTTGTCGAGGTTGTCCGGGTGCATCTGACGCACTGTGCGGGCACCCGGATCCTGATCCATGAACCGGTAGAAATCATCGACCAGCCGACGCAGGCCATCGATGCCGCCTGCGGCTTGGTAAGAGGCATCGCCGGTGCCGAATGCGGGACTGTTCATGCGTGGGCTCCTGGCTAAAAGCGGGCATTGTAGCCGGGTAGGGCGTGAATGAAAAAAGCCCGATCCTTACGGACCGGGCTTCAATGTATTGCCTGTTGCGTTGTGTTGTTTTTAGCAGAGGCGGTCGATCACCGCTACGCCTGGTTTGTTCTGCAGCTCGGCCCACTCATGTTGCAGGGTCTGCAGAACGCGACCGACATATTGGGTGTCGGCGGCGGCTTTCTTGCCGACATAGCCTTGGCCACGACGGTACATCTTCAACCGCGCGCGCAGGTTCGGCGTGGTCTGCTCGAATTGCGCTTCATCGGTGCGGGCCCCCAGGCCTTCCAGGTGGACTTCACCCGAATCGCATACCCAGAGGATGTGGCTGTCGAGTGTGTCTTTGCGCGCGGCGAACAGCCGGGCCAATTCGTCAACAGTCGGTTGATTGTTCAGATTCATCATAAAGCCCCCTAGACCATTCGTAGTTGAGTTCAAACTCGGCGCACGTCATGTAGCGTTGAAAGAAAGCTGCTACAGCAGCGTCACAACTGGGGGCTTTTACCCGCTGCCTTTTGGGCAGTACCCATCCGCATACAGCTCATGGATCCTTCGAGCTGCCTGGAACACCCTTGCCAGTGTCCCCGATCGGGGAGACGGCCTCATCATGCAAGGGCCGACGAATGGCGTCAATAGGTTTTGTAGTGATTTTTTTCTGGCACTACATTTTGTCTGACAATGCTCGATTTCCCTGGTGTTGATGCGTATCAGTTCGACCGTGTAGGAAACGTCTGATCATGAACATTCATGTATTGCAGGGAGATTCTCATGAGTTCGTCGGCTAGCGCACCGGGTGCGCAATCCACCCCGGTCAAGGTTCCGATTGGTTTGTTGTTGGGGATCGCTGCCCTGATTGGCGTGCTGTTGCTGCCGTTACCCGCCGACTTGCCGGTGGCCGGTCATCGAGTGCTGGCGATCCTGGCCTTCGCCGTGGTGGTGTGGATCAGCGAGGCGGTGTCGTACGAAGCCAGTGCGATCATGATCACTTCGCTGATGGCGTTTCTGCTCGGCACGGCGCCGACGGTGGCCGACCCCTCGGTGACCTATGGTTCATCGGCGGCCATCAGCCTGGCCCTTACCGGGTTTTCCAACAGCGCCCTGGCGCTGGTGGTCGGGGCTTTGTTCATTGCCGCGGCGATGACCCACACCGGACTGGACCGACGTATCGCCCTGGTGACCCTGTCCCGCGTCGGGGTCAGTACCCGGCGCATTTTGCTCGGCGCGGTGGTGGTGACGATCCTGCTCAGTCTGGTGGTGCCCAGCGCCACCGCCCGCAGCGCTTGTGTGGTGCCGATCATGATGGGGGTGATCGCTGCATTCGGTGTCGACAAGCGCTCCAACATTGCCGCCGGGATCATGATCATCGTCGCCCAGGGCACCAGCATCTGGAACATCGGTATCCAGACCGCGGCGGCGCAGAACCTGCTGACCGTGGGTTTTATGGACAAGATGCTCGGGGCGCGGGTGTCGTGGATCGACTGGCTGATCGCTGGCGCGCCCTGGGCGGTGATCATGTCGGCGGTACTGATTGTTATCGTGCTCAAGCTGTTGCCGCCAGAGAGTGACAGCATTCCCGGCGGTAAAGAGGCGGTGAACAAGACGCTGGCCGAGCTTGGGCCCATGAGCGGCGCGCAGAAGCGCCTGCTCGGGGTGTCGGTGCTGTTGCTGCTGGCGTGGGCCACCGAGGGCAAGCTGCACGCCTTCGATACCACCTCGACCACCTATGCAGGGCTGGTGTTGCTATTGTTGCCGCGCTTCGGGGTGATGACCTGGAAGGATGTGCAAGCCCGGATTCCGTGGGGCACAGTAATTGTTTTCGGGGTCGGGATCAGCCTGGGGACTACCTTGCTGACCACGCAGGCCGGGCAGTGGCTGGGCGCGCAGGTGGTGGCCAATACCGGACTGGATCAGTTGGGCACGCTGGGGGTGTTTGCGATCCTGGCGGCGTTTCTGATCCTGATCCATCTGGGGTTTGCCAGTGCGACGGCGCTGACCTCGGCGTTGTTGCCGATCCTGATCGCAGTGCTGCAGACCTTGCCGGGGGATTTCAGTCGCCTGGGGATGACCATGGCGTTGGGCTTTGTGGTCAGTTACGGGTTTATTCTGCCGATCAATGCGCCGCAGAATATGGTCTGCCTGGGGACGGAGACGTTCAATGCCAAGCAGTTTGCCCGGGTGGGGATTCTGGTGACGGTGATCGGCTATCTGTTGATGCTGGTGTTCGCGGCGACCTGGTGGCACTGGTTGGGGTGGATGTAGGCGCAAAGGGGCGGTAACTACCGGTGGGAGCGGCGGTGCGACGACTCGACTTGCCCCGCGATAGCGATATACCCGTCACATCGCATCGCGGGGCAAGCCCGCTCCCACTGGCGGCTTATTTTTTCAGTCAAAAAAGTAAGCCCGCTTCTGCTTGTCAGCGTGATCAGAAGTTTGCCGGGGTGTTGGCGCTGATGATTTCTGCTTCGTCCTGGCCGATGTTCTTGAAACTGTGGGGCAGGGTGGTCGGGAAGTAGTAGCCGTCACCGGAGTTGAGGACACTTACCTGGCCGTCCACGCGCAGTTCGATGGTGCCACGGGTTACCAGGCCGCATTCTTCGCCTTCGGAGTGAACGATGGGCTCATCACCGGAGTCGGCACCCGGGGCGTACAGTTCGCGCAGCATGCGCATCTGCCGGCCTTCGACGCTGGCGCCGACCAGGAGCATGCGCAGGCCGCTGTTGCCCAGGTCAGGCTGTTCGGTGGAGCGGAAGACGAAACGCTCTTCGCGCGGCGGCTCGTCAAAGCTGAAGAACTCTGCCAGTGACATGGGAATGCCTTCGAGCAGTTTTTTCAGGGAACTGACCGAGGGGCTGACGCGATTTTGCTCGATCTGGGAAATCGTCGAGTTTGTCAGCCCGCTACGACGGGCCAGCTCCCGCTGGGAGAGTTTGTTGCGTTCACGCACCAGTTTGAGTCGTGTCCCCGTGTCCATAGCCGCCTTATATATCGAAAATTTTTTGGCGGAGCATTAAAGCACATTCCTTGATGCTTTAGCGGCCTGCCTGTACGGACGGCTGACGAGGATGTGGCCACAGGCCGACCAGTAGCAGCAGGGCGGCGACAATCAGGTACGGCAGGCGCGGATCGGCGGCGTAGATCAAGGTCCCTGCCAATGGACCGATTACCACCCCCAGGCCTTGTGCCGCGCCCATCGACCCGGCTGTAGCGCCTTGTTCCGAGGCGTCCATGGCGTTAGCGGCCAATGCCGAAAAAGCCGGGAACACCCAACCCATGCCGCAGGCCGAGACAAAGAAGCTGGCCCATAGCATTTCTGCGCTGGGGGCAAACGCGGCAGCGGCAAAGCCCAGGGCTGACAGGGTGGCGCCAACACGGATCATGCGCAGTGGTGGCCACTGCACCTTGCGCACAATCAACTGTGCCAGGATCAGCGCCACACCCACCATGGTAAGGGCAATGCCCGCAGTCTGTGCCGCGTCGGCCGGACTCATCCCCAAGCGATCCAGGGCGAAGAAGCCTACGGTAATCTGCGCCACCGAAACGCTGAGCATGGCCACGAAAGCCACCAGCAGCGGCCGACGCAAGCGCGGATCAGTCAGGCGCACCGGACGCGGTGGCTGCTTGAGGTGCAATTCCTGGCGTTTGAGTTTGCGCAACAGCACCACAAAAGCCAGCATCGGCAGGAATGCCATTACATAGAAGGGCAGGCTCAAGCTGTGGCGTGCCAGCAGCGCGGCCAGAGCCGGACCGAGCACCAGGCCGATAGCGTTGGCCGCGCCAAGCGATGCAAGGGTCCGCGCGCGGTGTTGTGGCGCGACATTGTCGGCGATCAGCGCAGCGCCACCCACGGGCAGGGCCGCGTAAAAGGCGCCGATCAAACCGCGCCCAATCATCAAGCCGATGAACGCCAGGGTGGCGCTGGGCAGCAGGTGTAAGGCGGTATCGATGAACAGGCACAAAGCCCAGTAAGCCACGGCAAAACCGGCGGTACCGAGCAACAGCACTCGACGCCGCCCGAGGCGATCGCTGAGCTGGCCCCAGGGCCGGGCCAGTAACATCCAGATCACCCCGGCAACGGTCACCGCTGCCCCGGCCTGCCAGGTGGCCAGACCAAGGGTGCGGGCAATCGGACCGATCAAGGAAACGAATGCCATCATCGCCATGGTACAGGCCATGTTTGCGATCAGCAGCGGGCGCAAATCGAAACCGCTCCCGGTGGCGGCGAGGGGAGCGGATTGGGCAGAGTCCTGCGCGCTGTTCATGGCTTTCCAAGGCAGTGGTTACAAGTTAGTCATTGTGCCGCAAGGGGCGAGCGAGCTGAACGTGATGGGGGGTAAATAATGCGCAATTACGTATTTTTGCCTCACATCGAATGGCGGTTGGGTATGCTGGCGTTTTGGTTTTAACCTGACAGGAAAGGATGACATTCAGCATGCGGGTTTTCCGGGGCGCGAGGGCAGACGAACCCAGAGTCGTAGATGCGGAGTTGGCCAACACTCAGGCAGGTCATGATGCGGCCAGGTCCAGCCATGAAGAGGATGGCCTGGATCGTTTGTCGCTCGCCAAGTCGATGTATCGCACGATAAAGGCTACGCCTGCGGGGTATTCCACGCGTATCGGCTTGTATGGGGAATGGGGGGCTGGCAAGACCACCGTGCTCAACTTCCTCAGTGACATCGCCCAAGCCCGCGATGATGTGGTCGTCCATGTCTCCGCCTGGCGAGCTGTGGATGCGGACAGCTTCGTGACCTCGTTGAGCCAGGCGATGAGGGTGAAGGTGAAGTCCTTGAAGATTGCACAACCCTGGTACCTGAAATGGAGGCACTGGGTTGCAAAGACCTCGTCCGGGGTGGCAAACCTGTCTCAGATGACCGGACAGGCAGCCGGCAAAATAGATAATGATCTGGGGTCGATGGTCACCATGGGGGCTACGCTGACCGGATCGGTTGCCGATGTCGTTCAGCAAAGGCTGCAGCTTGATGCCAATGACCTCAAGCAATTGCGAGCCTTGCTCAAGGCGCACCAAGTCATTGTCTTTATCGATGATCTCGATCGAGCAGACCCGGTGATTTTGCCAAAAACGCTGATGGCACTGCGTGAATACCTCGACATACCCGGCTTCGCTTTCGTCCTGGCATTCGACAAGACCATCATCACCCGGTCACTGAAGGCCTACTCCCGGGCGTTTTCCTCTTCTCGCCAAGCGTTTCTCGACAAAATCATAGATTTCGACTTCGAACTCAAGGCGCTGCCCCGTAACGTGTCAGCCCAGTTTGCGGCCAACACCCTGGCGCAGTACTGCGCCTTCATTCCAGAGCAACCCAGAGCCAACGCAGCCGAATGGTTTCCAGACAATCCCCGCCTGATACGCACCATCGCACGGGAATTGGGCAGTCTTAAAGACGTCGCGTTGCGCCATGGCCAGGACGAGTTGAAGTGGGAAGCGATCATCCTCCAGACCTTGCTACGGCGTGAGGTTCCGGAATGTGCCGAGATTGTCGAAGAAAAGTTGCTGGGTAAAGGAGTGCCAACTTTGGCACTGGCGTTCAGTCAAGAACATAAAAGTCAGGCGACGGAACTGCTTTTGCGGGCAATCGCCGCATCAGGTTTCAAACAGGGTAGCGAGGGGTTTACTCGATACAGCCGTCTGATTGTCAAACTGCAGGGGCTGCGTACCTTTGATACCCCTGAGCAGATCCGTTCAGAGATGTTGCTCAGCACGCGGGACCCTTGTTTTACCCAGAAAGAGTTTCTCGAGCTGGTCGAGAGTTGGGATCAGTCCCAGGACAATCGGCTATTGGTTGTGGCGTTGGAATACGCTTGCGAAACGGCGTCCACGAGCGAGTCTCAGGTCGCGCTGAAGTTGCTGGATCTGTCACTGGATCACTATGAACTGTGTATTCAGCGAATGTCCGAGCAAAAGTTCATCGCACAACATAACCACAGGTTGAACCAGGCAGAGCAAGCTGCCCGCTTTCTCTGGGGGCTGTTGCACGCGGGCGACGCAGGCCATCTGCACAAGGCGGCTGCCCAAGTCAGTTTTGGTATTCGAATGCTCGATCTATTTGCGCGCTTCGCAAGGCCGGACTGTCCGTTTGATGAACTCTGGCTACGCTGTATCGAAGGTTGGATGATGCATGCGGTGGCAGAGCGTTGCCAGGATCAGGTCGCGCTCTTCTACCGCTGTAAAGCCTACGAGATAAAGGGGCAGGGGCCCTCGAGCATGCTGCCGATCGTACAAAGTGTGTATGCAGTCACGGCCAGCGCAGCGGTTGAAGATGCTGTTGGTTTGTTCACCGCTACCAATGCGATCCATCTGTGCAGCCTCGAAGACGCCTTGTCACCGCGCCTGGAACTGTTGCGCGGCGAAAGTTCGGCGCTGTATTCAAAACCCCACAAGCAAAGGCTGTTGAAGTTGCTCGAGGGCATGGAGGATCGGGAACAGCAGTACGTTCTGGCCAAAAATGCCTTGGACTATCTGAGTTTGCAGCTCGACAGGAACAGTGATCTACGCCGATTCTTTGCGGCCCACCCCGATGTACTCAGTAGCTGCTGGCGTCTTGTCATTGGCGAGAAATGGCGAGAGGAGACTATCGAACGATTGCACTGGATGCGTAAGCGGCTACAGGAGCGAGGTATTGACGTTGCCGTATTACCCGCTCCCTGTCGCTCGACTGCTTAGGAGCCCCAACTAACGGCGTCCGGGCCACATGCTGCGCAACACCCCATCGCGCCGCACCAGACCATGCACCAGCGCCGCGCCAAGGTGTACCAGTACCGTCGCAAACAGCACGTAAGCCAATACCCCATGGGCCTGGCGCAGTGCGGAATACAGCGTCAGGTCATGGGGCAGCAGGGCGGGGAGCTGCAAGGGCAGCGGGTAGCCACCGGCCGAGAGCATGCCCCAGCCGATCAGCGGCATGGCCAGCATCAGTGCATACAACAGCAGGTGCGATGCGCCGGCGGCCAGGCGTTGCGGCGCCGGTATGTCGGTGGGTAGCGGCGGATGGGGCAAGGTCAGGCGCAAGACGATGCGCACCAGCACCAACAACAACAGGGCCAGGCCAATGGCTTTGTGTGCGCTCAGCAGCCAGGTGTGGCGCGCTGACAGGTCGGTGATCATGCTCACGCCAACGAACAGCATGGCCAGGATCAGCACGGCCATCAGCCAGTGCAGCAGGCGTGCCAAGGGATGGAAAGCAACAGGGGCAGGTTTCATGGTCGTGCTCCCGACTCGGCCGCTTCGTGGCTGCGGCGGTTGAAGGATTCGGCATACGCGGCCGAACGGGCAGCGAGGATGGGGTCGGCGGAGGGCTCGATGCCGCTCGGCAGGATCAGCGGGTCGAAATTGAGATCACGGCAGGCACCTTGCTCGGGCCCGTCGACGCGTTCGACCACCAGGGTGCCGGCATCGACGGTGGGGCGCTGTGCCGGCCAGGGCTGGGTCGGATCATCGACCGGATCACCGGCGTCAGCCAGGGTCAGGCGCAGGGTCCAGCGCAACGGTCCCTGGCTCAGACGCTGTTGCAGGTCATGCTGCAAGTAATCGCGGTCGTCGATCTGCCCCTGCAAGGCGGCAAACGGCGTTTGCGGTATCAGACTCCAGCGCACGTAGCGGGTGTTGCCGCCGCGGTCGATCAGGGCAAAGGCATTGATGCTGTTGAAGCTGGAATTGGCAAAGCTGTCCGGGGCTTTGTAATCCTTGGCCCATTGGCGGAACGCGGCGCTTTCCGGGTGGGCGGCGAAGAAGGCCTGGACCCGTGCCGGGTCCGGTTTGCCGGTGGCCGGGTCCGGAGTCATTGCCAGCACTTGTTGGTAGAAGGCTTCAGGGGTGCTCACCGCGAGCACGGGCGGGGTGTTCATGCCGGTACGCCAGACCTGGCCATCGTCGCTGGTCAACTGCAGCGCCAGGCTGCGCGTCGGCACGCTGGTGTCGGCACTGTAAGGATTGCTGCCGCCAATGGCGAAGCGACCAATCACCGGCACCCGTTGCTGACTGAACACCCGTGCCCGAGACAGTGCTTCGGCCTGATTGCTGCTGAGGAAGTAACCACTCACGCACAGGCCCTTGGCGTGATTCTTACGGTAGCCGGGGTAGTGTCCGGCCTGGGCCTCGAAGGTGTCGATGATACGTTTTGGCGTCAGGCGTTCGCTGCCGATCCAGCCGGCGGCATAGGCAAAGCCTGCGGCCAGGGCGCTCAGGCCCAGACCGATTGCAGCCAGGCGCAGGGCGCGGGGACGACCGTGTAACGGAGTGCTCATGGCGGCGATCCGGGTCAGTGAATGAGCCGGTACGACGTCTGGGCAAAGATTTTATTCCTACGTCATGGAATAATTTTTTCTCTGCAGCGTCTGCCTCGTACACTGATGGCTTACAGGCCAAGACCCTGGCAATGAACGAACTAGACGACGACCAATTGCGCGAGATGCTCGAGCGCCTGCGCCGCTTCGCCCTGTGGCTGACTCGCGAAGCCAGCAGTGCTGACGACCTGGTCCAGGCCACTGTCGAGCGCGCCCTCAACCGCGGTAGCCAGCGACGGGAGCATGACAGTCTGCGTGCCTGGCTGTTCTCGATCCTTTATCGGCAATTTATTGACGGCAAGCGTCGTGAGCGCCGTCATGCCCGTTGGCTGGCCTGGTTCGGGCGGGGCGAGGATGCGGGCAACGCCACCGAAGACATTGTCCTGGCCCAGTCTGGCCTGGCGGCGTTTGCCCAATTGCCGACCGAACAGCGGGCGTTGTTGTTGCTGGTCAGCGTCGAGGGCCTGAGTTACAAGGAGGCCGCCCAGGCGTTGGAGGTGCCCATCGGCACCGTGATGTCGCGTTTGTCGCGGGCACGCGCTGCGCTGCGAGAATTGGCCGAGGGCACTCACGCGTCCCCGGCGTTGCGGAGGTTGAAATGAGTCAGTTGATCCCGTCAGAAGACGAGCTACACGCCTATGTCGACGAATGCCTGGACCCCGAGCGTCGGCGGGCGGTGGAGCTGTACCTGGCCGCCAACCCCGAGCAGGCCATGCGGGTCGAAGGCTGGCGCCGCGATGCAAGGCAACTGCGCGCGGCGTTGTCAGGTTTCGCCGGGCAGGCCGCTAATCCGCGGCTGGATCCAGCCCATGTGCGCCGTGAACTACGTCGACGTCGGCATCGTCGCTGGGCCAGCGCTGCGGTGCTCCTGGTGACATTGGGTATCGGCGGGCTGGGCGGATGGCAGGTGCGTGAAGCCAGCCTGATGGCCAATAACCTGCCCATGGCGGATGCCGTACAGGCCCATAAGCTGTTTGCCGATGCCAGCGCCCTGGACCTGAGCGCCAGTGATCCAGCGCGTTTGCAGGCCTGGTTGGGGCAGCACTTTGAGCATGCCGGCAATGTACCGGACTTGTCGGCCTATGGCTTCACTCCACTGGGCGCGCGGTTGTTGAGCAACGAGCAGGGCCCCGCCGCGTTACTGGTGTTCGAGGATGCCCAGGGCCAGCGTGTCAGTCTGTTCCTGCGCTCACCGGGCGAGCATTTCGCGCGCATGCCCAGTGGTGAGCGCACTGACGGCCAACTGCAGGCCCGCTACTGGTCTCACGGCGACTACAACTATGCGTTGGTCAGCGCCGCTTCCGACAGCCGTGGCGCACAACTGCGCAAGGCGCTGGACATCGCCTTGTAGCCGCTCACCCCAAGCAGGCGTAAGCTCGAAACGGTATGACCCGGCAGTTCGTTCCATCACCTGTGAGGTAAGGCGAAATGAAGCGCAAGCAAGGTTTGGTAGTGGCAGCGTTGTTGCTGCTGGCCGGCCAGAGCGCGCTGGCCTCGGCACCAGAAGTGAAGGATGCGCGTCTGGTTGCCCATGAGCGGGCAGTGCAGGCTTATGCGGCAAGAACCGGCAAAACCGTCCCGGCTGTTCAGGACTACCGCTACGGCACATCGATCGATGTCGCCAGGCTCATCGAACAGACCCCCATGACCCGCGGCTGTGAAGCGGCGCCGATGCTGATGACCTACGAGGACTCGTCCGGCCAGTTGGTAACAATGCGTTATCAGCTCGAAGGCCAGTGCCCGCGGTTCCAGGCGACGCGATAACACCCTCGGCAGCGGTGAGGGAACGCCGCTGCTGCATCTCGCGATAAAAGTCAGCAGAGCCAACGACAGCACTTGGTTTGTTCAAGGGTATTAATTAGAATCAATCTCATTTGATTCATTTCCCTTGCAGGTGCGTTGAGATGAGCGAAGCGCTGGGCCTTTCCGAGCAGACGCTGCACGGTCTTTACCGTGATCACCGCAGTTGGCTGGAAAGCTGGTTGCACCGGCGCCTGGGTAATCGCTGGGATGCTGCCGACCTCAGTCAGGATACTTTCCTGCGCGTGCTTGCCAGCCCGCAGGTGCTCGACGAACTCCATGAGCCGCGGGCCTACCTGCTGACCGTCGGGAAGCGCCTGCTGGTCAATTTCTACAAGCGTCGCAGCCTAGAGCACGCCTATCTCGAGGCGCTGGCAAGCCTGCCCGAAGTGCTCATGCCGTCACCGGAACAGCGCTGGCTGCTGCTGGAAACCCTGCAAGCCCTGGATGAAGTGCTCGATGGCTTGGCGCCGCAGGTGCGTCGGGCCTTTCTCTGGTCGCAACTCGAAGGCTTGGGTTATGCGCAGATTGCCGAGCGCCTGCAGGTCAGCGAACGCACGGTCAAACGCTACATGGCTCAAGCCTACGAGCATTGCCTGCTGGCTGAACTATGAACCGCGCGAGCAACCCCGAGGCGCGCCAACTGGCGCGTGCCGCAGCTGCCTGGCTGGCCTTGCTCGACTCAGGACGGGCCAGTGCCGAAGACCTGCAGCGCCTTGATCATTGGCGCGCGGCCGATCCGCGCCATGAACAGGTATGGCAACGCGCCGAAGGCCTGCGCCAGCGTTTCCAGGCAGTGCCGCAGGCCTTGGCCATGGCCAGTCTGGACCGGCCGCAGACCAGTCGCCGCACCTTGCTCAAGCGTGGCCTGGCCTTGGCCGTGCTGGTGCCCAGCGGCTGGTTACTCAGTCAGCAGCTGCCGCTGGCGGTGTGGCGTGCAGATTTGCGTACCGCCGTCGGTGAGCGGCGCGGTGTGCGCCTGGCGGATGGCAGCATGCTGCAATTGAATACTGGCACTGCCGTGGATCTGGATATGGCGCAGCATCATTTGACCCTGATCGAGGGCGAGATCGCCCTCAGCGTCAATCGCGCCCAGCCGATTGAGGTGGATTTTGGCCTGGGCCGGGTCACCACAGGGCAAGCGCAGATCTGCCTGCGTCGCGATGCCGACAGCTGTCGGGTCTCGGTGCTGCACGGTACGGTGCAGGTGCAGCCCGAGCAGGGTTCGGCGCTGGCGTTGCACTATGGCGATCAACTGACCTTGTACGCCGATGGCAGTGGCGCCATGGGGCGCTTCGATCCGCATATGCCCGACTGGCGCGACGGTGTGCTGAGTGTCGAGAACCAGCCCTTGGGCCAGTTCTTGCGTGAAGTCGCCCGCTATCGGCCGGGGATTCTGCGTTGGGAGCCGGCACTGGAGTCGCTGAAAGTCACCGGCACATTTCAGCTGAACGACACCGACAGGATTCTTTCCTTGCTGGCCGCCAGCCTGCCGGTGAAGGTGCAATCGCGCAGCCGCTACTGGATCACGTTGGTGCCGCAACAGGATGCTGCTTGAGACCTGGATTTAGTGGGGGATGTCTATGTGGGAGCTTATCGCCACACAGGCCACAGATTTCTGTCCACTGCCCAATGGCCTTCGCCGGCCAGCAAACGCACACCGCCGACCCAGCGTTCGGGCGCCTGCTGATCCAGCCAGTAAGCCTTGCCCGCCAATACCCGCTCGCCCAGCGCGGTCAGAGTCAGCGGCCGTTTGAGCCATTCCAGGTCTGGCCGGGCTTCGGCAATCAACGGTGTCGGTGAATCGATCAGCGGACGCAATAACGCATGGAACATCATGTCACCCAGGTAGGGCAGTGGTTCACGTTTAGCCATCAGCTCGGCAAATGCCCGGCCGAACAGGACTTCGCCAAACTCGGCGATAATCTGCAACGACAGTCGCTCACTCAGCGACAAGCCATCGTCGATACCCGGTAGCTCCTGCAACTGCCGCAACAGGGCAGGCGCGAGCAAGGGCAGGGCGAGGTCCCGGCGGTGCGCCAGGTGCGCCCAGGCGTCGGGCGAGGGTGCGCAGTAGGCCGCCCAGGCCTGTCGTGCAAGCGCCAACATCGGTTCGCTGACGGCCTGGCGTTGCGGCCACAGCCAGGCCAGAACATCCGGCGCCAGCTGGCCGATGCCGATAAAGAGCTCGACACCGGGCATATGGTCGATCTGGATCACTTCCAGACGCTCCGGCAGCCGCTCAAGACCTGACAAAAAACGAATCAGGAACAGCTGATCGTAGGCGTCCGCTTCGCACCAGAGCACGGCCCGCGTGCTATCGCCAATTGTCGCCAAGTGTCGGTACTCATCCACCATCCTGCGCTGCGCGTCGGCCGGTTCAAGGCCGTACGCCTGGCAGATGTAGTCGATGCGCATCGCTTGATAGGCCTCGTTCGGCAGGTCACGTACCGGGCCCATGCACAGCGGATCGGTGAGCATCTGAAAGGCACCGGTGAACCCCGCCAGCTGCAAGCTGTGGCCGATGTCATTACCACAGCGCCAATGCTCGGTACGCGCCTCATCGTCGGCGATGAACTGCGGGTGGCGCGCGGCAAAGTCGATGGCGTCGATATGGGCCTTGAGCTTTGGCCAGCTGGCAAATCCCAGGTCGCGGGCGATCAGCCATTGGGCATCGGCCAGGCGTGGTGCGGCGGGCGCAGATTTGAGTAACGCCAATTGCTCTGGTGCGCTGCCCAAGCGCAGGCGCTGGAGCAATTCCTTGGCGCGCTTGCGCTGTTGTTCGAGGTTGATGCGCCCATCATGAGACGGCGACGACAGTCGTGCGGACATACGAACTCCTTGTGCGAGCCTTGTCCGCTGTCAGGCCGGGAGTCGTAGTGAGAATTCCTGGAGTACTGTCCTGGGCGCAGCCCTTTCCGCGGACGGGTGGCGTGGATGACGCCGACCGCGACTATAGGCCAGGCCTTGGGCAAAAGGCAATTGCCCTGGTCTTGAGGATCAACACGCAATTGCGCGCACTGCGGGGCAACGCGATCACGCAGGGTGGCTGGGCGCTGTCTTCAGTGTAGCGTCAAAGACTGCCGCGCCCGGCGCACGCCAGGAGTGCCTCGCGATCAGGTGTTGTCCTTGACGGTCTTGGTGCTGCCATTGGCTTTCACCGAGGCAATGCCGGCATCACGCGACTGCGTGCTGGCATACATCTGGCTGGTGCCAATGATCTGGTGGTTGGCGGCCTTGAGGTTGAAATGAAATTTGCCATTGCTGGCCTCTTTCTTCTCGTAGCGTTCATCCGCACCGCTGTTGGCCTGGACCGAGGCAATGCCGCTTTCGGCTGAGGCCTTGGCCTTGTACAACTCGCTGGTAAGAATCGTCTCGCCATTCCCCGCCTTGAGTACAAAGCGGTACTGACCGTCGCTGCTGGTACTCAACTCGAACCATCCTGCCATGTGAACTCCTTATTTCGCAGATAAGCCTGGGTACGCTGCTTGCGTGTTCGCTTGCAGTGACAAGTCAGTATGGTGGGCTTTGTGCGCTTGTCCAATGTCCGGGGTCGCGCCTATTTGCGCGCCAGCGACTGCTGCGGGGTCAGAAACGCCTCGTGAAAGTAATCACGAAACGCCTGCATCGCCGGGGTAAAGGTGCGCTCGCGATGCCAGGCCAGGCCAACACTCATGGGCGTTACCGGGTCGCTCAGACTCACGGTTTCGATGCGCTTGCCTTCAAGCGACCAGGGCCGGTGCACCAGGTCGGAGAGAATGGCCACGCCACTGCCATTGGCGACCATGCTGCGTACCGCCTCCACCGAACTGGTGCGGACCCGCACCGAGGGTTGCTGGCCAGCATGTTCCCAGTAGCGCATGGCGCTTTGTTCGGCCTCATCGACGGTGAGCAGAATGTACGGCTCGCAAGCGACATCGGCGAGGCTCACGGCGGTGCGCTGGCACAACGAATGATGGGCGGGCAACCACAGGCGGCGTTCGGAGTTGAACAGGGTCTCGGAGACGATATCCGGGTGGGTGAGGTTGGCGGTGAGCACCACGGCCATGTCGTAGCGATGTTCGAGCAGGCCCAGTTCGATGGCCTGGCGTTCCTGTTCATGCACCTCGATGGTCACGTCCGGGTGCCAATGCCCCAGGCGCTGCAGGTGGTGCGGGAGAAAATAGCCGATCACTGTATAACTGGCGGCCAGGTGCAACTGGCCACTGGCGCGGTAGTCGGGCAGGGGGCTGTTGAGGGCGTCCTCGACGCTGCGCTGAATCACATAGGCGCGGTTGAGGAAATGCCGACCGGCGTCGGTGAGGCTCATGCCCTGGGCCGAGCGCAGGAACAAGGCGACACCGAGCAGGGCTTCGAGCTCTTTGATCGCCGTGGTCACCGCCGACTGCGAGATGTTCAGGTGAAGCGCCGCCTGCGAGATCTGGCCGATCTCGGCGGTGGCGACGAAGTAGCGGACCTGCCGCAATGTGAGGGACATGCTGCACCTTGAGGTATCTGTTTTTCAGAATACCTACCATCTGATAATAGATCTTCCCAAGGGGCAAGCGGAATTCTACTGTTCAGCCATCACGCGAATGAACGGGAGCAGCCCTTGATGCACGCAGTCGATTTCAATTCGGACATGGGCGAAAGCTTCGGCCCCTGGACCATCGGTGATGGGGTGGACACCGAACTGATGGCCTATATCAGCTCCGCCAACATCGCCACCGGTTTTCATGCCGGCGACCCCGGCACCATGCGCCGCACCCTGGAGCAGGCCAAGCAGTTGAACGTTGCGGTTGGTGCCCATCCGGGTTTTCGCGACCTGGTCGGTTTCGGTCGTCGGCACATCAATGCCCCGGCCCAGGAACTGGTCGACGACATCTTCTACCAGCTTGGTGCCCTGCGTGAGTTGGCCCGGATCCAGGGCCTGAACCTGCAGCACATCAAGCCCCACGGTGCGCTGTACATGCACCTGGCCCGCGATGAAGAGGCGGCGCGGCTCTTCGTTGCAACCCTGCATCGCCTCGATCCGGCCTTGTTGCTGTATTGCATGCCCAACTCGGCGACCTGGCGCGCTGCCCAGGAACTGGGCCAGCCGACCGTGCGCGAATTCTACGCCGACCGTGACTATGACCTGAGCGGTTCGATTGTCTTCACCCGCAAAGTCCGTGCCCTCGACCCGCAGGAAGTCGCCGCCCGTGTGGTACGGGCCTGCCAGCAAGGCAAGGTGACCACGGTGGAAGGTCAAGACCTGGCCATCGAATTCGATTCCATCTGCCTGCACAGCGACACCCCGGGCGCCCTGGCTTTGGTCCAGGCCACCCGGGCGGCGCTGGATGCCGCCGGCATCCGGGTCTGCACCCCTTGAGTGATTGATAGCCGGGCCGCGCGTTCAGGTGCGTGCCCGCCAGTGAAAATTTACGCCTGCCTTTCTACAACTATTTCAAAAGGAACAGTCATGGCCGAGCAATCCGTAGTCACCCCGCTGCCAGGGACCTTCTACCGTAAAGCCACCCCCGAATCGCCATGCTTCGTCGAGCCGGGTGCCAGCGTCAGGCCCGATACCGTTATCGGCTTGATCGAAGTGATGAAGCAGTTCTCGGAACTGACCGCCGGGGTCAGTGGCATCCTCGCCGACTTCCAGGTGGAAGATGGCGATCCGGTCGAACCTGGCCAGGTCATCGCCACCATCGACGCAGAGTAAGGGGGCGCACATGACTCAGGTAATCAGCAAACTGCTGGTGGCCAACCGTGGCGAGATCGCGGTGCGCATCATTCGGGCCGCCAAGGCTCTGGGTATTCCTACTGTCGCTGCCTGCAGTGAGGCCGATGTCGGTTCGATGGCCGCGCAACTGGCCGATGAAGTCCAGGTGCTGGGCCCGGCGCGTGCCGACCGCAGCTACCTGAACACCGAGGCGGTGCTGGCTGCGCTCAAGGCCAGCGGCGCCAATGCTGTGCACCCGGGCTACGGCTTTTTGTCGGAGAACGCCGACTTCGCCCAAGCGGTGGAAGCGGCCGGGGCGATCTTCGTCGGCCCCAGCGCGCAGACCATTCGCCAGATGGGCGACAAGGCGGTCGCCCGGCGTACGGCGATGCAGGCAGGCGTACCGGTGGTACCCGGTTCGGCGGATGAACTGCATGACCTGGCAAGCGCGCTGCAGGTAGCCGAACAGGTTGGCTTCCCGCTGCTGATCAAGGCCAGTGCCGGTGGCGGCGGACGTGGCATTCGCCTGGCCAACGACCTGGCCGAATTCGAGCTGGAGTTCCCCAAGGCGCAACGTGAGGCCCAGGCTGCGTTCGGCAACGGCGCTGTGTATCTGGAGCGTTTCATTCGCCAGGCCCGGCATATCGAAGTGCAGGTGCTGGGTGACGGCCAGCACGCAGTGCACCTGTTCGAGCGCGAGTGTTCGTTGCAGCGGCGCCGGCAGAAGGTCTTCGAAGAGGCGCCTTCGCCAGCGCTGAGCCCGGTGCAACGTGAGGCCCTGTGCAGCAGTGCGGTGCAACTGGCTCAGGCCCTTAACTACCGCGGCGCGGGTACGCTGGAATACCTGTATGACGATGTCAGTGGCGAGTTCTTCTTCATCGAGATGAACACGCGTATTCAGGTCGAGCATCCGATCAGTGAGATGATCACCGGCATTGACCTGCTCCAGGCCATGCTGCGCATTGCCTCGGGCGAGCCATTGGGCCTGCGTCAGAGCGATATCGTCCTGCGTGGCGCGGCGATTGAGATGCGCGTGAACGCCGAGGACTCGGCGCGGGATTTTTTCCCCAGTCCAGGGCTGGTGCAAAGCCTGAACTGGCCGCAGGGCGAGGGCGTGCGCGTCGACAGCCATCTGTTCAGCGGCTACAAGGTGCCGGCGTACTACGATTCGCTACTGGCGAAAATCATCGTGCATGGCAATGATCGTGCACAGGCGCTGCAGCGAGCACGCAAGGCTCTGGCTGAAACGACCCTGAGTGGCATGGCCACGACCCTGGCGCTGCACGCCGAACTGCTGGAGCAGCCCTGGTTGATCAACGCTCAGTTCAATACCGGCACCCTGGAAACCTGGCTGGCCGATCCGGCCCGGCAGCGCTGTGGAGATGCGTCATGAACCGTCCGATCCGCTACAGTTTTGGTGCCGACGAGCACCTGTTCGCCGAAGTCAGCGAGAGCATGTCGCTGGAAGCTTTCTTTGTCGGCATGGCTATCACCCGCGCCCTGGAAAAGCTCGACCTCGAAGGTGTGCTCGATATCTGTCTGGCCAACGCCTCGTTCCAGGTGCGTTTCGACCCGGAGCGCATCGATCCGCAAACCCTGCTCGACGTGGTCAAGACCGTCGAGGTCAAGGCCGTGGCCGAGCGCACTCTGCACACCCGGATCATCGAGATTCCGGTGCTGTACAACGATCCCTGGACCCATGAAACGCTGATGCGTTTTCGTGACCGCCACCAGGACCCGAGTGCCACCGACCTCGAGTACGCGGCGCGGATCAACGGCCTGGCCGATGTCGAGGCATTCATCGCCGCACACAGTGGCGCGCCCTGGTTCGTGTCGATGGTCGGCTTTGTCGCGGGCTTGCCGTTCATGTTTCAGATGGTCGAGCGCGAGCGTCAGTTGCAGGTACCCAAATACCTGCGTCCACGCACCGATACACCGAAGTTGACCCTCGGTCATGGCGGCTGCTTCGGGTGCATTTACTCGGTGCGCGGCGCCGGCGGCTACCAGATGTTCGGCGTGACGCCGGCACCCATCTATGACCCGCAGCAGAGCCTTGAGTACTTGAAAGAACACATGGTGTTTTTCCGCCCGGGCGATATCGTCCAGTTTAAACCGATCGACCGCCAGGCCTACGACCAGGCGGTGGCTGAAGTGGAGGCCGGGACCTTCGATCTGCGTATCCGTGCGGTCGATTTCTCTCTGGATGCGTTTCTCGCTGACCCGGTCAACTATCCCAAGACCTTGCAGGAGGTGCTGGCATGATCAAGGTACTCAAACCGGGCCTGGCCACCTCCGTCCAGGACCTGGGCCGCGAAGGCTACTATCACCTGGGCATCCCGCCCTCTGGTGCACTCGACCAGTACGCCCTTACCGCAGCCAACCTGCTGGTGGGCAACGAGCCAGGGGCGGCGGCGTTGGAATGCACCTTGCTCGGGCCGGAGCTGCAATTCACTGAAGACACATTGGTGGCGTTCAGCGGTGCTTACATGGCGGCACTGCTGGATGACGTACAGGTGCCACCGGACACGGCCTTCCAGGTCCGCGCCGGACAGGTGTTGCGCCTGAGCTACCCCAAGGTCGGTGCGCGTTTGTACCTGGCGGTGGCCGGCGGGATTGATGTGCCGGTGGTGCTCGGCAGCCGTTCGACTTACACCCTGGGTGGCCTGGGCGGTTTCAACGGACGGCGCTTGCTGGCGGGGGATGAACTGCCGGTCGGCATCCCGAGCGGCAGGGGCAAAGTGGGCGCCAGTCTGCCCATGGCCTTGCGTCAGTCGTTGGGTGGTGAGGTCGAGTTACGGGTGGTACCGGGGCTGTACTATGAGCGCTTGCAACCCTCGGCAGCGGCGAGTTTCTTTGCCGAGCCGTGGACCGTTGGCTCTGAAGCCGATCGCATCGGCTACCGCTTCAAGGGTGGCAGCGCGTTGAGCTTTCAGCCTCGCGAACAACCCTTCGGTGCCGGCTCCGATCCGTCGAACATTGTCGACAGCTGCTATCCCATTGGCTCGATCCAGGTTCCGGCGGGACTCGAACCGATCATCCTGCACCGCGACGCCGTGTCCGGAGGAGGTTACGCCATGATCGGCACGGTGATCAGCGCCGACCTGGACCTGGTCGGGCAGATGCAACCGAACCAGAAAGCGCGCTTTCGTGAAGTGTCGCTGGATGATGCCCTGGCGGCGCGCCAGCAGTACAAGAAGAAGCTCAAGCGCATGGGGGAGCTGTTTGGGGTTTGAGGATCTTGGAACACCGCAAACTGTAGGAGCGGATTCACCGGGACGCCGGACCGCCGCGATGGGGCGCGTAGCGTCCCCTATCACTGGGAGTGGGGACGACTTTGTCGTCCATCGCGGATAAATCCGCTCCTACACCTGTAGGCGCTGGCCAGTCCAGCCAGCACAGCCCGGACTGCACATGCACATGCTTCTGCCGCCCAGGCACGAACGGTGTGTCCAGTGTCCCCAGCGCGACACTTACCCAATCGGCATAATCCCCCGTCGCCTTGCGCCAGAACAGCGTGGCGCCACAGGTTGAGCAGAAGCTGCGACTGACCCCCGGCGACGACTCGAATACCCGTATCGCCCCTTGGGTATCGCTAACCTTCAACTGCGTGCCAGGCACGCTGCCATAGCTGGCAAACGCCGCGCCATGTGCCTTGCGACATTGACTGCAATGGCAATGGGTAACGGCCTTGATCGGCCCTTCAATGCAAAAAGTGATGGCGTTGCACAGGCAACTGCCGTGATACGCCGATGTGCTATCCATCCGTTGAAGCGCCCAGGTCAGAAAAGCCGAAGATCATACACGCGCCAATGCGCTAGCGCTGAGCGACCGCATGCTGGACACACTGCTCATAATAGGTCTGCTTGATGGCCGCAGGCTTGAGTCGCGACTGGCTGTTGTAGGTCTGCTCGGTGATGCCCATGGCAGTCATACGCATCCATGGTTTGGGGAATTTGCGCACCTGAAGTTTTTTGCGTGCCGAGTACAAGGTCACGCCAGACAGCTTGGATTGTTGTGCGCCAGCGGCGATATCCGATCCCCAGCTGCACACATAGCGATCATTCTTGCCCAGCGCTTTGGCCTGTGCACCAAGGGCAAAAGTGGCAAGAAAAAACGTTGCAAGGGTCAATCCATAAGCCCGCATAGTGTCAACCTAAGCTGTTGAAAGGAAAGCAAGTTTGCCAACGAAGGAAGCGGCAGGGGGCCAGCAAATTGCCTTCTTTGAACGCCTGGCTTTCAGCGGGCGTAAGCGCCAGAGGTTGCGCAGTAGACGGGCGAGCCGATACTATTCGGAACAATTCTCACTTACACGTTCCGGGTGTGTTCATGTCCGCCGTCGAGCCGACTTTCCAGCGTGCGCTTCATGAACTGTACAGCGAGCACCACGGCTGGCTGTTCGGTTGGCTACGGCGCAAGCTGCGCTGCCCGCAGAACGCCGCCGATACGGCGCAGGACACCTTCCTGCGGATTCTCGGTTCGCGCGATTCGCTGGTCGGTATCCGCGAGCCACGGGCGTTCCTCAGCACCACGGCGCGACGCCTGATCATCGACAAGGCGCGCCGCCAGCACATCGAGGACGCTTACCTGCGTGAGTTGGCGTTGACTGTCGATGTGCTCGAAGGTCACCAGTCGCCGGAACAGATCCTCGCGACGTTGGAAGCGCTGGAACAGATCGCCTTTGTCCTCGAAGGCCTCAATGACAAAGTGCGTCAGGCCTTCGTCGATTACTACCTGGACGAACAGACCCAGGTGCAGATCGCCCAACGCCTCGAGGTCTCCGAGCGCATGGTGCGCAAGTACCTGCTGCAGGCGCTGATGCATTGCAACCAGGCGCTGGATGTGTGAAGTCGATGGGCACTGAGGACAGCATCGAAGCCCAGGCAGCCGAATGGGTACTGCGCCTGAGCGAAGGCGAGTTGAGCGCGCAGGAGCGCCAGGCGTTCGAGCGCTGGTGTAACCTCGACAGCCGTCATCAGGCCACCTTCGAGCGTATCAGCAGCGTGGTTGCGCAATTGCACAGCCTGCGTTCGCAACGAGTTCCAGTCAGGGCCGCGTTACAGGTGCCGGTCAAGCGGCGGATCAAGGCCCGGCACCTGCTCGGTATTGGCGTGCTGCTGGCCAGCCTGGGCGTGGTCCTGAGCCTGAGCGGCTACCGTGCCGACGACCTGTTCACCGACTTGCATACCACGCCTGGCCAATGGCAGACGCGTACGCTGGAAGACGGTTCGCGCATCACCCTGTACGGCAACAGTGCCATCGACCTGCAGTTCGATGCCGCTCAACGGCGTGTCGAGCTACGGCGCGGCCAGGTGTTGGTGGACGTCGCTCACGATCCGTCGCGGCCTTTTGTGGTGGTCACCAGCGACGGCAGCTTCAAGGCGCTGGGCACGCGTTTTGTTGTCAGCCACGGGGAAGGGCAGAGTGAACTGAGCATGCTGCAGTCCACTGTCGCGGTGCAAAGCGCCGACCGCAGCCAGTCCCTGGACGTGCAACGCGGTGGGCGTGCCTGGGTGCGCCGCGATGCGCTAGGGCGCTTGCCCGACATCGATCCGGCCAGCCTTGAACAGGCCTGGCAGCGTCATCAACTGGTGGTCGATCAGGTGCCGCTGCCACAGGTGCTTGAAGCGCTGGGGCGTCAGCGCCGCGGCCATCTGCAATTTGATGCCAGTGCATTGGCCGACCTCAATGTCTCCGCCGTACTGCCGCTGGACGACACTGAGCGCGCATTGCAACTGCTGGCCCAGGCCTTGCCGATTCGTTTGCAGCAGTACACACCGCTGTGGACCCGCATTGAACGTACAGCATCTGAAAAATAATCATTCCCAATGGTTCCGCATTGTCAGCGTGGCCCGTCAAGCAAGAGGCCAACATGATTAAAACAGGAGCCGTTTTCCCATGCGTCGATTTGCTGCCTCACCGACCCTGAGTCCCATTGCGCTGTGCATTCACCTGGCCTGTGCCGGTGTTGCCGTGGCCATGCCGCAACTGGTCATGGCCCAGTCCCAGCAGCACTACGATATCCCGCCAGGATCGCTCAGCAGCACCCTCAACCGCTTTGCTCAACAGGCGGGCGTTGCGCTGGTATTCCAGGCGGACGAATTGGCGGGTCGCAGCAGCCATGGCCTGATTGGCACCTACACGGTGGAGGACGGCTTTGCCACCTTGCTCGACGGCAGCGGCTATCGCGTCAGTCAGAGCGACAACGGTTTCGTGCTGTTGCCGGTGGCCGATGCGCAAGCCGGACAACCCCTCGAACTGGGCGTGACCACCGTCGCCGGGCAAGGCATGGGCGAGAGCACCGAGAACACCGGCAGTTACGCGCCGGGGCTGATCAGCGTCGGCTCGAAATCGCCGACCAGCCTGCGTGAAACGCCGCAGTCGGTGTCGGTGGTCACCCGCCAGCTGATCGAAGACCAGCAACTGACCGACATCAACGAAGCGATGAAGGTCACCCCAGGGGTGATCACCCAGAGCACCACCTTCCGTATCCAGGATTTCATCTCGCGCGGTTTCTCCATCCAGAACCTGCAGATCGATGGCGCTGCACCTCAAGCGCTGGGCACCGCGATGGGTTCGTTCTACTCCTCGAACATTTTCGACCTGGCCGAGTTCGACCACGTTGAAGTGCTGCGCGGCTCTGCCGCGTTGTTCGGTGGCTCGGGTGACCCGGGTGGCATCATCAACCTGGTGCGCAAGCGGCCGATGGCTTACAACCAGATGAAGCTGACCCTCAGTGCCGGCAGCTGGGACAACTACCGACAGGAGCTGGATATCACCGGCCCTATGGGTTGGGACGGACGACTGCGTGGGCGGCTGGTGGTGGCCAACACCGACCGCCAGTACTTCGTCGACAAGCGCAGCACGGAAAAACTTCTGGTGTACGGGGTGATGGAAGCTGACGTGAGCGACGACGACATGTTCACCTTCGGCGTGCGTTACAACAAATCCCATGAAAACGGCACGCAGAGTTCGGTGCCACGTTATAGCAACGGTGCCGATCTCGGCCTGCCGCGCCACACTGGCCTGACCCAGAACTGGGCGTTCGCCGACACCACGGCGCGCGAGTATTTTGCCAAGTACGACCACCGCTTCAATGACGACTGGAAACTCAACCTGTCGTACACCAACATCTGGGACGTGTCCTGGTTCAAGACTGCCTCTACCCTCAATGCAGTGGACCCCAACACCAATACCGGGGTGGTCTGGTATGGCACCCAGAGCCGCCAGGAAAACGAGCAGCACCTGTACGACGTCAACCTGGCCGGCAACTTCCAGGCCTTTGGCCTGGACCACCAACTGGTAGTCGGCGCTGACTATCAACGCATCGACAGCCGCTGGCTGGGTACCGCGCCGCATCCGGGGGCTCGCGGCCCGGTGGACGTCTTTGACCCTGATGCTACACCTTGGGACGAACCGGCCAACCACACCGACTACAGCCGCGACTACAACCCCAACGCTCAGCGCCAGTACGGCCTCTATTCCAGCTTGCGCCTGCAGTTGGCCGAGCCGCTGCACCTGATCCTCGGTGCACGGGCCCAGCGTTATCACTTCAACCAGACTTACCAGACTCGCAGCGGTACCCAGTGGACGTCAGTGTCCGATGTCGATCAACGTATCGGCACCAAAGTCACGCCCTTTGGCGGCATCGTCTATGACCTGAACGATGAGTGGTCGGCCTACGCCAGCTACTCGGAAATCTACAAGCCACAGTCCAACAAACTCTCCGGGCCACAGCCGGGCAGCCCGCTCGAGCCCATGATCGGCAAGACTTACGAAACGGGCCTTAAAGGCGAATTGTTCGACGGTGCCTTGAACACCAACATCGCCTTGTACTACACCACCCGCGAGAACGAAGCGGTCCGGGATCCAGGCTATACCGACAGCAGCAACCTGTTTGCCGGCAGCTGCTGCTACCTGAGCAATGGCAAGGTGGTCAGCAAGGGCGTGGACATCGAAGCGTCGGGCGAGCTGCTGCCAGACTGGACGTTGATCGGTGGCTACACCTTCAACCTCAACCGCAATCGCAGTGCCGACTCGCCGCTGAGCACGGTGATGCCCAAGCACCTGTTCAAGCTCTACACCACCTACCGTTTGCCAGGCATGTTGCAGGACTTCAAGGTCGGCGGCGGTGTGCAGGTCCAGAGCGCTACCTACGTGTCAGGAACCGCCACGCGTTTCAACGCCGATGGCAGCGTGACCCAGAGCAATGTGCCGTTCGACTTCAGCCAGGGTGGTTACGCCACCTGGAGTGCACTGGTGGACTACAAACTGGACGAACACTGGGATCTCACCCTCAATGGCAACAACCTGTTCGACAAGAAGTACTACCAGACCGTCGGCACCTCGACCTATGGCAACTACTATGGCGACCCGCGCAACTTCATGCTGACCCTGCGTGGCACTTACTGATCAGCACAGCGTCACTGGCGGGCAGGGCAGACCTCATCTTCACAAGGTGGTGGTCTGCCCTTTGCGGTCCAGCTCAAACACCTTGTTGGCCTGCAGGCGCTCCTTGAGCCAGCGTTCGGCCTTGCCCAAGCGCCGTTGCCGTGACCACAGCAGGTCGACACCCACCTGCCAGTCGGTATACGGATAGGCCGAGAGCTGCAACTCCACCAGTTCGCCGCTGGCCAGTTCGCGCTGGATCAACTGGCGCGGCAGCGTGGCCCAGCCCAGGCCGGCACGGACCATTTCCAGCAACGCCAGGTAACTCTCGGCCTGCCATACCTGGGTCGAGCGCAGGTATTCGCTGCTGGGCAGCTTGCTGGCGTGAGCACTGAAGGCCAGGCGCCGATGCACATGCAGGTCATCGAAGCTGAGGTTGGCGGTGTGCGCCAAAGGATGCTGCGGGTGGCACACATGCAGCATGATCAGCTTGCCCAACTGCTGGAATGCCAGTTCCTGTACATAACCCGGTTGCGAAAACGCCACCCCCAGTACTGCCTCGCCTTTGGCCACCAGTTCACTGACGTCGCCATGCACCGGATGGCGAATCAGCAGGTCGACATAGGGAAAGGTCTGCTCGAACGCTTTGAGCACCGGCAACAGTGGGCCGTAAGGCGTTTCGATGGCCAGGGTCAGGCTCGGTTCGATCACCTCGCTCAGGCAGTCGGCGTGCGCCTCCAGGGTCAGGCAGCGCTCCAGTATCGCCTCGGCTTGCACCAGCATTTTCTGGCCGCTGGCGGTCAACACCGGATTGCGGCTGGAACGGTCGAACAGCTCCACACCCAGATCGGTTTCCAGGTTGGCAATAGCGGCGCTGATGGTCGATTGGGTTTTACCCAGCTTGCGCCCGGCGGCTGAAAACGAGCCGGTCTTCACCGCCTCGACGAACATCGACAGTTGATCCAGTGAGAAACGCAAGGTGACGGCTCCTTGGGCGGGTGAAGATGCGGGCCAATCCTCGCCTGCCAACGTCCTCTACGCAAGGTTTCATCCATCGAACAAAACGATAGCTACTAACTTGTTCCATCGCCTGCGCCGGGTAACTATCAGCGCGGGTCAAGCATTCCTGTGCCGGCCAGCCTTAACAACAATAAAAGCTGCACCTTCAGGAGACACGCGACATGAGCATAAAACGGGTTCATCCGGTGGACGAAATCCTGCCATTGCGCCAGTTGTTCACCTTCGGCCTGCAACACGTACTGGTGATGTATGCCGGCGCCGTAGCGGTCCCCTTGATTCTCGGTAGCGCCCTGGGCTTGACCTCGGCGCAGATCGTCATGCTGATCAATGCCAACTTGCTGACCTCCGGTGTCGCCACGTTGATCCAGACCCTGGGCTTCTGGAAGTTCGGCGCGCGCTTGCCAATGATCCAGGGCTGTTCGTTCATTGCCCTGGCGCCGATGATCATGATCGGCAAGGAGTTCGGCCTCAGCCAGATCTTTGGTGCGGTGATCGCCGCCGGTGCGATCACCATCGCCCTGGCGCCGGTGTTCAGCCGCTTGCTGCGGTTTTTCCCGCCGGTGGTAATCGGCAGCCTGATCACCATTATCGGTATCTCCCTGATGCCTGCGGCGGCAATCTGGCTGGGCGGTGGTAATCCGGGGGCGGATGATTTCGGCAAGCCGGCCAATCTGCTGCTGGGCTTGGCCACGGTAGCAGTCACCTTGGTGATCTATGCCCGCTTTTCCGGCTTTATCGGCAACCTCAGTGTGCTCATCGGCCTGTTCGTCGGCAGCCTGATTGCCGCCGCCTTCGGCATGACCAACTTCAGCAGGGTGGGGGAGGCGGCCTGGTTCGAACTGAGCCCGCCGATGGCCTTTGGTGTGCCCGAGTTCTCGCTGATGCCGGTCCTGGTGATGACCCTGGCGATGCTGGTGATCATGGCCGAGACCACCGGCAATTGCCTGGCCATCGGCAAGTTGACCGGTAAACCGACCAGTCAGCAGACCCTGGGTAATGCCTTTCGCGCCGACGGGCTGTCGACCATGCTCGGCGGGCTGTTCAACAGCTTCCCCTACAACGCCTTCACCCAGAACACCGGCTTGATTGCCCTTTCCAACATCAAGAGCCGTTTCGTGGTGGCTGCAGCCGGCGCAATCATGGTGTTGATGGGCTTGTTTCCCAAGCTCGGTGCCTTGATTGCCGCTGTGCCGACGCCGGTACTCGGTGGTTGCGCCATCGTCATGTTCGGCATGACCACCGTGGCGGGTATCCAGGAGCTTTCCCGGGTGCAGTTCGAAGGCACACGCAACGGCATCATCGTTGCGGTTTCGGTCAGCGTCGGGGTGTTGCCGATGTCTTTTCCGGCGCTGTTCGAACACGCCAATGGCGCACTCAAGCTGGTGCTCGAAAGCGGCATCTTCCTTGGGGCGATCACCGCAATTGTCCTCAACATCCTCCTCAACAACGAGAAAAAACCGGCCGAGGCGCTGACAAGCGACCCCGAGCTGGCTGACTGAAGCATCCCTTTTATGACTGCCAAGGAGTTTCACATGACCAGTTTTACCAACCTCACTCCCGCTGGTGTCAGCGCGCTCGACCTTGAACTGCTGCGTCGTGCCATTGAGCTGTCCGAGCAATCCCGGCAACGCGGCCGCCATCCGTTTGCCGCGCTGGTGGCGGACCGCAATGGTCAGGTGATCGCCCAGGCCGGCAACAACTCGATGCCACCCGAAGGCGATCCGACCCAGCACGCTGAACTGGTTGCCGCGGCCCAGGCGGCCAAGTGCCTTAGCCCCGAGGCGCTGGCTGATTGCACCCTGTACACCAGTGCCGAACCTTGCTGCATGTGCGCCGGTGCCGTGTACTGGACCGGCATCGGCCGGGTGGTGTACGCCTTGTCTGAACACGCGCTGCTGGGGCTGACCGGCGATCACCCGGAGAACCCGACGTTCTCCCTGCCGTGTCGCGAAGTGTTTGCCCGCGGGCAACGTCAGGTCAGTGTCCTGGGGCCGATGCTCGAAGCGGAAGCGGCTGAAGCGCACAAGGGTTTCTGGTCATGAATGCGGGCATCTCCATTCATATCGTCGATGTTGCCAGCGGCTGTGTGGCGCAAGGGCTGGACGTTCGGCTGGTGCGCCTGGAAGGCGCTCAGCAGGAACTGATCTGCCAGGGTCGTATTGCCAGCAACGGCGTGCTGGCAGAGCTGGAGCGTGAGGCCGGTCGCTGTACCCCTGGCGTATATGAAGTCAGGCTCCGGGTAGCTGATTTTTATCGGGCCCAGGGCATGGAGCTTCCTGCAGTGCCGTTCCTTGATGAGCTGGTTTACCGCTTCGGGGTGGCCGACCCTGGCCAGCACTACCACCTGCCATTCAAGTTGACGGCCTGGGGTATCTCTTGTTTTCGCGGCGGCGCCTGACAAACGGAGGAAACTACCGGCTGGCCGTGAACGGTTGCGGTGGGCGCCAGGCCGGCCTATGGTCCAATCGAAGCGTCGCCCGGGTTGGACCATAGGCCGCTGTTCAACCCGCACCCAGTCCCGCTGCGAGGTGAGCCTATGTCCAACGATTCCCGCCCAGCCGTACTCGAACTGATTGGCAATACGCCGCTGGTACGCGTCTCCCGCTTCGATACCGGTCCCTGTACCTTGTTCCTCAAGCTTGAATCGCAGAACCCTGGCGGTTCGATCAAGGACCGTATCGGCCTGGCCATGATCGATGCCGCCGAACGCGATGGCCGCTTGCGTCCCGGTGGTACCATCGTTGAAGCCACCGCTGGCAATACCGGCCTTGGCCTTGCGCTGGTCGGTCGGGCCAAAGGCTATCGGGTGGTACTGGTGGTGCCGGACAAGATGTCTACCGAGAAGGTCCTGCACCTCAAGGCGATGGGCGCCGAAGTGCACATCACCCGCTCCGATGTCGGCAAAGGGCATCCGGAGTATTACCAGGATGTGGCGGCGCGCCTGACCGCAGAAATACCCGAGGCGTTCTTCGCCGACCAGTTCAACAACCCGGCCAATCCCCTGGCCCATGAGTGCAGTACCGCGCCGGAAATCTGGGCGCAGATGCACCATGACGTCGATGCCATTGTCGTCGGCGTCGGCTCGGCCGGCACACTCACCGGCCTGACCCGTTTCTTCCGCCGGGTGCAGCCGGACCTGGCGATGGTGCTGGCCGATCCAGTTGGCTCGGTGATGGCCGAGTACAGCCGCAGCGGTGTCCTGGGCACCCCCGGTTCCTGGGCGGTGGAGGGCATCGGCGAGGATTTCGTGCCCTCGATCGCGGATCTGTCCAGTGTGCGTCAGGCCTATTCGATCAGCGATGAGGACAGCTTCGACCATGCTCGCCAGTTGCTGCGCGCCGAAGGCATTCTGGGCGGATCCTCGACCGGTACCTTGCTGGCTGCGGCGCTGCACTACTGCCGCGAGCAGACCGAACCGAAGCGGGTGGTGAGCTTTGTCTGCGACACCGGTACCCGTTACCTGTCGAAGGTCTACAACGACCAGTGGATGACCGACCAGGGCCTGTTGCAGTTCAAGCACTACGGCGATTTACGTGACCTGATTGCCCGGCGTTTCGAGGATGGCCGGGTGATCAGCGTCGGGCCAGGCGATACCTTGCTCACCGCGTTCCAGCGCATGCGCCTGGCCGATGTCTCGCAGTTACCGGTGCTTGAGGACGGCCAGCGGCTGGTCGGGGTGATCGACGAGTCCGACATTCTTGTCGGCATGCACGCCGACCCGACGCATTTTCGTTTGCCTGTCGCCAGCGCCATGACCGACAAGCTGCAAACCCTGCCACCCAGTGCCAGCCTGACTACACTGCAAGCGGAACTCGACCGTGGGCTGGTGGCGATCATCGCTGATGCCTCGGGCTTTTATGGCCTGATTACCCGCGTCGACATGCTCAACCACCTGCGCAGGTCCTTGCCATGAGTCAGCACGACGAAACTACCGCGCCACGCGCCTTCGCCACCCGCGTGATCCACGCCGGACAAACCCCGGACCCGTCCACCGGGGCCTTGATGCCGCCGATCTACGCCAACTCCACCTATGCCCAGCAGAGCCCCGGCGTGCACAAGGGCCTGGACTACGGACGCTCGCACAATCCCACGCGCTGGGCGCTGGAGCGTTGCGTGGCCGATCTTGAGGGCGGGATCCAGGCTTTCGCCTTTGCCTCGGGGCTGGCGACCATCGCCAATGTCCTGGAACTGCTCGACGCGGGTTCGCACATCGTTTCTGGCAATGACCTCTACGGGGGAACGTTCCGTCTGTTCGACAAGGTTCGCCGGCAGAGTGCTGGCCACCGTTTCAGCTTTGTCGACCTGACCGACCTTGAGGCTTTTGAAGAGGCTTTGGAGGACGATACGCGCATGGTCTGGGTCGAGACGCCCAGTAACCCATTGCTCAGTCTCACCGACCTGGCTGCTGTTGCTGACATCTGTCGTCAGCGCGGCATTCTCTGTGTCGCCGACAATACGTTTGCCAGCCCCTGGGTGCAGCGGCCGCTGGAGCAGGGCTTCGACATCGTTCTGCACTCGACCACCAAATACCTCAATGGCCACTCCGATGTGATCGGTGGGATTGCCGTGGTCGGCAACCCCGAGCTGGCCGAGCGCCTGGGCTTTTTGCAGAATGCG
The DNA here is from genome assembly GCF_049310525.1 of Pseudomonas sp. GZD-222. Classification (NCBI taxonomy): domain Bacteria; kingdom Pseudomonadati; phylum Pseudomonadota; class Gammaproteobacteria; order Pseudomonadales; family Pseudomonadaceae; genus Pseudomonas; species Pseudomonas sp. GZD-222. The sequence goes on along the minus strand of NZ_JBMOWO010000054.1, from coordinate 28,814 downwards.
GTAGGGGCGATTGCCGGGCCGTTCGACGCCTTTCTGACCTTGCGCGGAGTGAAAACCCTGGCCCTGCGCATGGAGCGCCACTGCAGTAACGCGCTGGAACTGGCGCACTGGCTTGAGCGTCAGCCGCAGGTGGCGCGGGTTTACTATCCGGGGCTGGTGTCCCACCCTCAGCATGGTCTGGCACGGCGGCAGATGCATGGTTTCGGCGGGATGATTTCGCTGGATCTGAACAGCGACCTGGCCGGGGCTAGGCGTTTTCTGGAAAGCGTGCGTATCTTTGCCTTGGCCGAGAGCCTGGGCGGGGTGGAAAGCCTGATCGAACATCCGGCGATCATGACCCATGCCAGCATCCCGGCTGAAACCCGGGCGCAGCTGGGTATCGGCGATGCGCTGGTGCGCCTGTCGGTAGGGGTGGAAGACGTCGAAGACCTCCGCGCGGACCTGGCCCAGGCGCTGGCGCGGATCTGAAGCAACCGCCTTTAGCGTAGGAGATTTACCAGATTCCGGGAACCAGCTTGTAGCGCACGCGCCGGGCATACTCGGCGTAACCGTCCAGTTCGGCCTGCAATAGCCGATCTTCCCAGGTTGTACGCACGACCAGCAGCGCCGCTGCCACCGCCGCAGGCAGCAGTGCCCAGAATGAACCGAGCGCCAGCGCCATGCCGAAGAATAGCCAGAGAGCGGCGATGTAGCCGGGGTGGCGGACGAAACGATAAGGGCCGTTGTCGATCACTCGCTGGTGGCGCTCCGACTGAATGCGAACACCTGGCTCGAAAAACGGATTGACCGCCTGCGCCCAGGCGGTCACCGCGATGCCGGCCAGCGCCGCGCCATAGCCCAGCAGCACCAGCCAACCGGGCACTAGCGAATCATGAAAGCGTCCGGCATCCAGGGCGGCCACGGGTAAAACGGCAACCATTGCTGGCAGCATGAATGCCAGCAGCGCTTTGTCCCAACCTTTGGTGCCGGCCTGAAAGCGGCTGCGTGCACGGTAAATCACTGGATTGACGCGGGCGAGCAGCAGCGCCGATAACGCAAAAGCCAGCACCAGCACGCCAAGAAAAATCCAGCCGGGTCGCCAGGCGAGGCTGCCGGCGGGCAGGAAGATCAACACCAGCAACGCCAGGGGCAGGCCAAGCGCATAGGCCACCGCCGTACGCCGCGACATCGGTTCTGGGTCTCGACCGGGTTCGCTGTAGGTCATGGCTTGGTCTCCTGCTGCTGGCATTGGCCACGGCTTTTGTAAACAATAGCGCCCGCGAAAAACGCGCTACCTGTTTATTGACCGAGATTCCCATGCCTTCGATCCCTTTCACTGTCGAACTGCTGCAAACCGGCGCGGACCAAGCCGAGCTGATTCGCAACCTGTACCAGTTCTATGCCTATGAGTCCTCGGACTGGGAGCAGGAGGATGTGGAAGTGGATGGCCGTTTCTATATCCACGAAGAGCACCTGGCCCGCTACTGGCAGGAGCCACAGTGGAGCGCCAACCTGATCCTGGTCGATGGCTTTATCGCCGGCTTCCTGTTGATCGAGCGTAGCGAGTTCGCAGCACTCAATGCCCTGGAACTGGCTGACTTGTTCATCCTCAAGCGTTACCGGCGCAAAGGCATCGGCCGGGCAATTGCCAGCCAGGTGCTGATGAGCGGGGAGAGCGACTGGCTGGTGCGTTTCTATGACCAGGACGAAACCGCCCAGGCCTTCTGGCGCGCGGTGCTGGACAACCTGCCTCGGCCGGTACGGACCATTGAACTGGATGACGAGCCTGAACTGCTGAGTTATCTGGTCACCCGGGCGGTGCACTGATCGCGGGCTTGCACGCTTGCCAAGCATGACCCGGGCATGTTCCATTGAGGCCGCAAATCCTCTATACAAGGAGCTAGTTGAGCATGAGCTTACAGTCTGTCAGGGCCTTCTTCGCCCAGCACGCACCGGAGATTTCGGTGCTGGAACTGGATACCAGCACCGCCACTGTCGCCTTGGCCGCCGAAGGCCTGGGCGTTGAGCCGGGCCAGATCGCCAAGACCTTGTCGCTGCGGGTGGGGGAGGAGGTCATTCTGCTGGTCGCCCGTGGTGATGCGCGCCTGGACAACCGCAAGTACAAGCAACACTTCGGGGTCAAGGCGCGGATGCTCGATGCCGCGCAGGTCGAGGAACAGACCGGTCATCCCGTTGGTGGTGTCTGTCCGTTTGGCCTGCCCGGTGCGCTGCGGGTGTTTTGCGATATCTCGCTCAAGGATTTCCCCGTTGTGTTTCCCGCAGGCGGCGCGCCGAATGCCGCCGTGCGCATCGAGCCCGAGCACATGGCTGCGCTGGTCAATGCACAGTGGGTGGATGTTGCGGTGGGAGAGCGGGCGTCTCGTGATGAGGCGGGCGTAACCTGCACCTCGGGCGTCGCTTAGAATAACTCGTCCAACTGCTCGAAAAACTCACGTTTGGCAGGGTTGTCGAACGCGCTGGCGCCTGCCAGAAACTCCGCCGCTACCGTTGCCGAGACCTCTTCGCGCAAGTTGCGATGGACAAAGGCGATGTCCAGCCAGCGATCGGCGATACCGCCGCGACCCAGGTCAATGAAGTGCAACTGCTCGCGGGCATCGACGAACACGTTGCTGTCGCCCAGGTCACCATGGCTGAACACCCGATCTTCAAGCGCGACAGTGGCCTGCAGGTGAGCCAGCAGATCCTTTGGGGTATGCAGGTTCGGCCAGGGTTGCAGGTCTAAATCATCCGCACATAGGCCTTGAGCCATCAGGTACTCCAGTTCGCGCAAGCGCAATGTCGCACTGGAGTCGAATGGGCAGTCGGCGATAAGCACTGACTGCACCTGGTGCAAGGCTTCGCGAAACAGCTCCAGTACTGGCAACTTTTGCTCGATCCGCCGTTGCAACGACTCGCCAGGTACGGCGCGGGTGATCATGAACTCGCCGTCGCCGCTTTCGCCCAGCGCCACGACTTCCGGCACGCTCAGGCGCCCCTCCAGCCATTGCAGCACCTGCGCTTCGCGCTGCACGCTATAGGTGGTGGGAATAAATTGCGGCGGGCAGGTCTTCAGAAAGAATCGCTCGTTGCCACGGCTGAAGTGGTAGACATCGCAGGGCGACTCGCCGATTTCGTCGGGTAGCAATAGCGCATCGCCAATGAAGCAGGTAATGGGCTGCGGGAGGTTCAAAAGCATGTGTAGTTCCCTGTGCCTGATTGAGGCGTGAACAAACCGTGTTGCGTGGTAACACATCACTCTGACGCATTCAAGCGAACGGAACCGTTTGTCGCAGCAGCACACAGTCGCTGTTGACGTCGAGGCCTGCCTGGTTGATTATTTATCTATCGCATGCGATCTAATCGTTAGCGATTAAAAAAATCGAACCCCGAGGAAATCCCCATGAGCAAGATCGAAAAAGTCCTGTTGACCGGCAAGACCCATACCACCCTCAGTGTCGCGGGTAGCACTGCGCGCGGCCTGGACATCCAGCTGTCGGCGCCGGGTGCCAGCAAGCCCGCCTACGAATTCAACGCCATTGCCCCGCATCCAACCGCCGAACAGCTGTTCTCCGGGGCATGGTCGGCCTGCTACATCGCCGCGGTGGAGCTTGTTGCCAAGGAAATGAAAGTGGCGCTGCCTGCCGGGCTTGCGGTCGACATCGAGGTTGACCTTGGCCAGACCGGCAAGGACTACTTCCTCCAGGCCCGACTGACCGCGCGCCTGCCAGGCCTGGACCCTGAAGTGGCGAACGCCCTGGTGCATGCGGCTGACCAGGTGTGCCCATACTCCAAGGCTACCCGCGGCAATATCGAGGTGACCTTGAAGGCGATCACCGAGTAATAGCGCAGGTGGGCGGGCAGACGCCGTCTTGACAGCAAAGAGCCGGGAAAGGATTATCAGCTTGGTCGCATACGATTAAATCGCATGATGTTAAAGCTGCGTCAGCCAGGTCAGCGTTTTCACGCTCGCCTGGCTGGCGCATGCATCGTTCTCTGCTCAGGAAGGGATATCTATGAAACCTGCCGATTTGAAACTTTCTGAATTCCTCTGCTTTGCCGTCTATTCGACCAACCTCGCGTTCGGCAAGGCATACAAGCCGAAACTTGAGCGTCTGGGCTTGACCTACACCCAATACATCACCTTGGTGGCACTCTGGGAACTGGACGACCAGACCGTCGGCAGCCTGGGCGAAAAGCTGTTTCTCGAATCCAACACCCTGACGCCGATCCTGAAAAAGCTGGAAAACATGGGCTACGTACAACGCCAGCGCGACCCTGCAGATGAGCGTCAGGTATGCATCCGTCTGACCGACAGCGGCCGGCAGTTGCGCGAGGAGGGCTCGGACGTGGACCTGTTTGAAGCTACCGGTCTGACATCGGAAGAGTTCACCCAGGTTCAGGGTGCGGTAGTGAAGCTGCGCGATAATCTGATCCGTTCGTTCAAGGACAGGGAGTAGTGTGCGGGCCATGCGCTGAAAAAATCGCACAAAGCCTGTCCCCTTTCTTCCGCTCGGTTGTCATCTAGGGCAAGTGAATCCATTTGAGAGCGCAACAATGCCCGCACTGACACGCCGACGAGCCCCGCTGGCGCCTTCGTTTTCCTGTTCCACCTTGTGCCTGAGCCTGATGCTCGGCTTCGGCACGATGTCAGCGCCGTTGGCCTTCGCCGACAGTGAACAACGCACCTACAAAGTCCCCGCCGGTGACCTCGGTTCGGCGTTGATCCGCTTTGCCGGCCAGGCCGGGGTGAGTGTCTCGGTGGAGCCGGGCCTGGTGAGTGGCCGGCGTAGCGCGGGGCTTTCGGGCAACTACAACATTGATGAGGGCTTTGCCCGGCTGCTGCAGGGCAGTGGCCTGCAACTTCAGCCGGTTGGGGCTGACGCCTACACCCTGGTGCCCGTACCCGAGGGCTCCGATGCTCTGGAAATTGCGCCGACCAGCATCCTCGGTAGTCACGGCGGTGCTGACCTTGCGGGCGAACGTTATGCCGGCGGGCAGGTGGCCCGCCGTGGTTCGCAAGGTATGCTGGGCTCGCGGGATTTCATGGAAACCCCCTTCAGCATGACCACCTACACCAGTGAGGCGGTCCAGAACCAGCAAGCGCGGACCTTGGGCGACCTGATCGCCAGCGATCCTTCGGTGCGTGCAACCAACCCCGCGGGTGGACGCTTCGAGCAGTTCACCATCCGCGGCTTCAGCCTGTTTAACAGTGATGTTTCCTACAACGGTTTGTACGGTGTCTTGCCGACCTACTCGATCGACATGGAAATGGCCGACCGCGTGGACATCATCAAAGGCCCGAGCCAGTTGATCAATGGCATTTCGCCGCGCGGCAGTGTCGGCGGCGGCATCAACGTCGTGCCCAAGCGCGCGGGTGACACATCGATCAGCGAATTCACCGGTAGCTATGTATCGGACAGCCAGGTCGGCGGGGCGGTGGACATCGGCCGCCGCTTCGGTGACCAGAACCAGTTCGGCCTGCGCTTCAACGGTGTCAAGCAATCGGGTGACACCGAATGGGACCATCAGAGCGTCGAGCGCGAGATGGCCGTGCTGGGCCTGGATTTTCGTGGTGAGCGGCTGCGGCTGTCGGCAGATTTTGGCCACACCGAGCGTGATACCGATGCGCCTCAGGAACGGGTAATCGTCGGCGCCAACGCCAAGGTGCCGGATGCCGATGATGTGCGGCGCAACTACGCCCAGGCCTGGAGCAAGGCGCGTACCAACGACACCTTTGGCACCCTCAATGGTGAGTTCGATATCAACGATTCGCTGATGGCCTATGCGGCGGTCGGCGCGCGGAAAAGCGATCACGACTTCCTCCGGCACAACGTGCCGATCTCCAACGATGCCGGTGATTTCAGCGTCCAGCCACGTGATTTCACCCGCGATGAAAATGTCAAAACCGCCACGGCCGGCCTGCGCAACTGGTTCAACACCGGTTCCGTGAGCCATGAAGTGAATCTGGCGGCCAGCTACTTCTATATGGACTTCGAGAACGGCGGTGCCCGCTATGCCGCGGCGCCAAGCAATCTCTACAACCCGCGTCCAACGCCAACCCCCGGCACCCCCACGCGCCAGGACGCCAAGGTGTACACCGAGAACCGCTTTACCGGTGTGGCGCTGGCCGACACCCTCGGCTTCTTCGACGAGCGTTTGCTCCTGACCCTGGGTGCCCGCTGGCAGCGGGTCCAGGTGGATGACTGGAGCGACAACGTCAAAGGTGCCACAGACTATGACGAAGAGAAGGTCTCACCGTCGGGCGGGATTCTGTACAAGGTCACCGACCAATTGTCACTGTATGCCAACTACATGGAAGGCCTGAGCCAGGGCAAGATCGCGCCTTCAACCTCGATCAACGAGGACCAGATTTTTCCGCCGTTCATCAGCCGCCAGGTAGAGGTCGGGGCCAAGTATGACCTCGGTGCGTTCGCCCTGACCGCCAGCGCGTTTCGCATCCGCCAACCGGCCTACGAGACCAACACCACGACGCGGGTCTTCGGACCTAACGGCAAGCGCGAGAACAAGGGTGTTGAACTGAGCGTGTTCGGTGAACCACTGAAGGGCTTTCGACTGCTTGGTGGGGTTATGTACATCGACAGCAAGCTGACCGACACCGTCGGCGGTAGCTTCGACGGCAACCGCGCCCCGGCGACGCCGGAGTACAACGTCAACCTTGGCGCCGAGTGGGACGTGCCGCTGGTGACCGGGCTGACCCTGACTGCCCGCGGCATTCATTCCAGCTCGCAGTACCTGGACCAGGCCAACAGCAAGCAGATCGACGGTTGGGAGCGTTTTGATGCCGGAGCCCGCTATGCCTTCAAGGTCGACGGCAAGGACATCACCCTGCGTGCCAGCGTCGAGAACCTGCTGGATGATCGCTACTGGGCCTCGGCGGGCGCCTCCGATGACAGCGAGGCAGGGTTGACCTTGTCTACGCCAAGGACCTACCTGGTGTCGGCCACCCTGGGTTTCTGAAGTGGTAGCGGGAGGACGCTGCCGTACCGGTTGCAATCCGCCAGAATGAAGCGCAAAAGCGACTACGCTACAGATGCAGCGGGTGGTGTCATCTATCACCCGCTGCAGTCAGTCGCCAAACTGCAGTGCTTCATCAGTGCAGGGAAGAAAACCAACGGCAGGGTTCATGAACAGACGCCATCCTGTGTCCATCGGCCTGCGCGGCCTGATTTTGCTGCTTGTATTTCTCGCGGTCCTGGCCACGCTGTGCAACAGCTTGTGGGTGGCCTATGGGGTGCAACGTGATGCGCTGGTGCATTCGGCGCTGCAGGCCAATCAGGCCTACACCTCCAAGGTGGCCTCGAGCATTGGCCAGTTCCTCAAGTCCGCGCATAGTCGCTTGAGCTACAGCAGCCAGTTGTTGGGCCGCGACTTCACTAATCAGCAACTGCTCAGGGAAGAAGTCGTGCGTTTACAGGCCGAAGACAAGGCTTTCAACGCCGTGCTGATCGTTGATGCCAACGCCAGAGCCCTGCAAATTTATCCCGATAACGCTCATCTGGTCGGCACCACGTTGACCTCCGAGGAGGTCTTGCAAGCGTTGCAGGCGCAGCGTCCACTGGTCAGTCGTGCATATGAGAGCGCGGCAGGCAACCTGATCGTGTTCATCTCGCAACCGGTGTTCAGCCCCTCGGGGCAATTTCTCGGCATCATCGGTGCGTCGATCTACATTCGCCAGCAGGGCATCTTGCATGCGTTGATCAGCAATCACTTTCACCAGGACGGCACCTTCGCCTTCGTCACCGATGAAAACCGGCGCCTGCTGTACCATTCCGATCACCACCGCATTGGTGAAGTGCTGACCGTCAGCGCGACGGTCGATGCCGCGTTGCGCGGCGAGCATGGTTCGATGGAGACCATCAACTCCCGGGGTATTGCCATGCTCGCCGGATATGCCCAGATTGCCGATGCCAACTGGGCCGTGATCGCACAACAGCCTCGCGAGCAAGCGCTGGCGCCGCTTGGGCAATTGTTGCGCGATATGTTCATCAAGGTGATTCCGGCCGGCCTGGTCGGCCTGCTGGTGATCCTGCTGGCGACGATGCTGATCAGCCGACCCTTACGGCAATTGGCGCAGAGTGCCGAGCACCTGTCGGCGCCGCAAGCCAGCGCACAGTTGCAAGCCATCAACACCTGGTACGCCGAAGCGGCCGCTATCCGCCGCGCACTACTCAGCGGCGTGCAGTTACTTCAGCAGAAACTTGGCAGCCTCAGTCATCAGGCACAGAGCGATCCTTTGACCGGCCTGGCCAACCGCCGCGCCATGGACGCTGCGTTACAGACCCTCACTCAGGCACAGCGCCCTTACGCAGTGCTGGCGCTGGATATCGACCACTTCAAACGGGTCAACGATACCTTTGGCCATGATGTCGGCGACGAAGCCCTGAAACGGGTCGCGACGATCATCGCCCAGTGTTCCCGAGAGCAGGATCTGGCCTGTCGCGCAGGGGGCGAGGAGTTCGCGTTGATCCTGCCGGAAACCGACGCGCAGGCTGCCAGTAGCATTGGCGAACGTATCCGCCAGACCATTGCGTCCACCCAGATCGTGCCAAGCGGGCCACTGACGATTTCCATTGGTGTCGCCTGGCTGAGCGAAGAAACTTCGACAGCGGCGGCGATCCTCAAGCGCGCCGACGAAAACCTCTATCACGCCAAGCAGACAGGCCGTAATCGGGTGGTAGCGACGGTCCGCTCAACGGCCATCAACCACTAGCCAGCGAGCCCTGCCCAGGCCGAACCGACAGTACGAGGGCTGCGGCCATCAAGGCTCGTCAGGACATTACCGAGTCGCGTAGGCGCCTCCCCGGTGAGCTCGCAACACAGCGCACTGATCATTTCACCATTCACTTCGCCTTGCGCCTGGAGCAGTTGTGCTACAGCGCTCAGCGTCGTCCAGTAACGACGCACCAGGCAATAGGAACGGGCGATGGCCCGCGGCTCCGCATCCAGCACCTTGCGTGCCGGTAGCAGGTTGATCAGCTCCATGGCGCGCTGCCGGTCACCGGCGCCGCTACGGGTAATGCAGCGGTCGGACGGGCGGTGCCGGTAGATCGCCTCGGCCACGGGGCCGGCGAAGCAGTGGATCAGGTCGCGTTCAATCAATTCGATCATCGACGGCAGGTATTCAGCGATACCTGAGGGCTCGAAGGCGGGGAGCGGTACGCAGTATTCGGCTTCTACCAGGCCCTTGACCGCTTGCAGGTTGCCACGCAGATCGACCATCGGGCCGATCTGCGCTTCAGCGCGGGTACGCACGGTGACACGCTTTATGCGTTGACCATTCCACCAGAAGGCGAGGGCATGACCTGCTTCATGGAAGGCTGTGCAACGCGGGCGTGAGTTCATGGTCCGGGCCTCAGTCAAGCAGGTTGCTATTCTCACGATCTGCTTGTGGCCTGGGGTTCGTACAAGAGATTTTTCCTATCAGGCTGCAAGAGCGCGACTATGAACTAATCCTCGTCTTCAAAGCGTCCGCTGGCGTTACGATCGCGCAGATAGCGTCGGCCAAGCGGAAACACCGGCAACCAGGATTCGCGCCGCACGATCCAGCTTTCGTAGGTGGGTATCAGTTGATCGGGGGCATCCAGGGCGCCCAGGTGCACTTCGATTTCGTCAGCGCTGCGGGCATAGACTGAGGAGCCGCAGCATGGGCAGAAAAAGCGCCCGGCGTAGTCGCGTGTCTCGCCCGTAATCGTCACTGCGTCCTGAGGATATATCGCCGACGCGTTGAACAGCGCGCCATGATGCTTGCGGCAGTCCAGACAGTGACACAGGCCGACCCGGTAAGGGCGTCCGCGCGCCTCGATTTTTACCTTGCCGCAAAGGCAGCCACCGGTGAGTGTGTCCATGCCAGGTCTCCTTTGCAGTACCGACTGTCAATGGATTGAGCTTACAACTGATACTCTGGGATTTTTGTCAGCGAGCTGAACGGTCAGTTGAGGTCTTGCATGTCATTGTCTATCAATACCGAAACACTCTGGATCGACACACCGCAGGGGCGTTTGTTCTGTTGTCGCTGGTTCCCGCAGTTTCTGCCGGAAAAACCGCAACAGCCACCGATCATCCTCTTCCACGACTCGCTGGGCTGTATTGCCCTGTGGCGCGATTTCCCGCAGCGCTTGAGCCACGCTACCGGACGTGAAGTGATTGCCTATGACCGGCTCGGTTTCGGTCAGTCCGATGTATATCCAGGGCTATTGCCGCGGCAGTTTATCCGCGACGAAGCCGAGCGCTTCTTTGTACACCTGAAAGCCGCGTTACAGATCGACCGCTTTGTCGCCCTGGGGCATAGCGTAGGCGGCGCCATGGCGGCCGCTTGCGCCTCGGTGTATCCGCAGCAGTGCACGGCGCTGGTGACCATCGCGGCCCAGGCATTTGTTGAAGACCGCACGCTGCAGGGTATTCGCACGGCCGAGGCACAGTTCGCGCAGCCCGAGCACATGGCGCGCCTGGAAAAGTATCATGGCGATAAAGCCCCCTGGGTCCTCAGGGCGTGGACCGGAACCTGGCTTGCCGAAGCGTTCGGCGACTGGACCATCGAGAGCGCAATCGATGCAATTCACTGCCCGGCGCTGGTCCTGCATGGCGAGCATGATGAATACGGTTCGGTGCTGCATCCTGAGCATATCGCCACGCTGTCGAACGGGTCCAGCGAGTGCCTGATTCTGCCGGGCTGCCATCATGTTCCTCATCGTGAAGCGCCTGACGCGGTGCTGAGCGCTGTCAGTCGATTTCTAGGTTGCAGATGATCCGCTTCAGCCTCCGACTCGCTCTTCTATCCAGCGACGGTACTGACGTGCGCGTAGTGTGTTGCCCAGTTGTTGCTCAAGCAGCGCCCGGAGCGGCGACACCTGTGGTTTGGGGGCTTTGCCCAGGCTGAGCTTGCGCAACTGGAACTTGACCACGGCCATGTTCGCCAGCGACGCCAGCGCTTTGTTCTTCCAGGTGATCGGCGCTAGCTGCGGCGCAGTGCCCTGGCCCGACTGCCAGTCGCGGGGCAGGTTGGGGTCGATGGCCAGGGCGGTACCGATGCCGACCATAGCCACGCCGTTTTGCACGACCTGTTCGGCCACTGGCAGGCGACGGATGCCGCCGGTGACCATCAGCGGCATGCTGGCCACGTTCTGTAGGTCACGGGCGAACTCCAGGAAGTAGGCTTCCCGGGCCAGGGTACGTCCGTCGCGAGCATCACCCTGCATGGCCGGCGCTTCGTAGCTGCCGCCGGACAACTCGACGAGGTCGACGCCCAGGGGATTGAGTAACTTCACCACGTTGCGGGCATCCTCGGCACTGAAGCCGCCGCGCTGAAAATCTGCGGAGTTGAGCTTTACCGCCACGGCAAATTGCGGCGCCACCACAGCGCGAACCGCCTTGACGATCTCCAGCAGCAAGCGTGCGCGGTTCTCCAGCGAGCCGCCCCAGGCGTCGCTGCGTTTGTTGCTCAATGGCGACAGGAACTGGCTGAGCAGGTAGCCATGCGCGGCATGGATCTCCACCCCGGTAAAACCGGCCTGTTCCGCCAGTTGGGCGGTACGGGCAAAGCGCTGGATCACTTCGTGGATGACCTCTACGGTCATCGCCTGCGGTGGCTTGAAGTGCTTGGACATCGTGCCCAGGTCCAAGGCCACTGCCGAGGGCGCCCAGGTCTGCTGGCCGAGATTGGCCGGCATCTGCCGTCCGGGATGGTTGATCTGCAGCCAGAACTGCGCACCGTGGGCGCGACCGACGCTGGCCCAGCGCTGGAACTTGGCCAGTTGTTTGTCGTCCTCTAGTACCACACCTCCTGGGCCGGTCATCGCGTGTCTGTCGACCATCACGTTGCCGCTGATCAACAGGCCGGCACCACCCTCGGCCCAGGCCTGGTACAGGCGCATCAGATTCCCGGAAGGGGCCTGGTCGGCGTCGGCCATATTTTCTTCCATCGCTGCCTTGGCCAGGCGGTTGGGAATTATGCTGCCGTTGGGCAGTGTCAGGGGGGCGAACACGTTCATGGGGGGTACCTCGATTGATCGTGTTCAACACCATAACGTTAAAGTTAAGTTTAATGTCAACAGGCTATTTTCAGTCTCTTCGTTAGATGCTGGGGGCTATGACCTTGCCGAGCTTATCCATTTCATGTGGCGATGCCACAGCAAATGGATAAGCTCGCAGCCTCAACATCCCATCCCATCCCACATATCAACTGCGTATGAAGGCCAACAGGTCAGCGTTGATGGTCTCGGCGTGGGTGGTGGGCATGCCGTGGGGGAAGCCCTTGTAGGTTTTCAGGGTGCTATTGCTCAGCAGCTTGGCGGACAGCAGCCCCGAGTTTTCGTAAGGCACGATCTGGTCGTCATCACCGTGCATCACCAATACGGGCAGGCTGAGGCGTTTGAGATCCTCAGTGAAGTCAGTCTGCGAGAAGGCGACGATGCCGTCATAGTGAGCTTTGGCGCAGCCCATCATGCCCTGGCGCCACCAGTTCCAGATCACCCCTTGCGACGGTTCTGCCCCTGGACGGTTGTAACCGTAGAACGGGCCCGCGGGAATGTCGTAGTAGAACTGCGCACGATTGGCGGCAAGTTGCGCCTGCAGGTCGTCGAACACCGACTTGGGCAGGCCGCCGGGGTTGCTGGCGGTCTGCACCATCAGCGGCGGCACCGCACCGAGGATCGCCGCCTTGCTGGCGCGGTCCTGGCCGTGACGGGCGAGGTAGTGCACGACTTCGCCGCCACCGGTGGAGTGGCCGACATGCACCGCGCCACGCACCTTCAGGTGATCGACTACCGCGGCCACATCGTCGGCGTAATGGTCCATGTCATGGCCATCCCAGACCTGACTTGAGCGCCCGTGGCCGCGGCGGTCGTGAGCGATGACCCGATAGCCCTGACTCAGGAAGAACAGCATTTGCGCATCCCAGTCGTCGCCGCTGAGCGGCCAGCCGTGGTGGAAGAAAATCACCTGGGCGTCGCGCGGGCCCCAGTCTTTGTAAAAGATTTCAACGCCATCTTTGGTCGTAACGAATGCCATGCTCGTTGCTCCTCTGTGGTGGGGTTTTTGCGTAACGTGCTGCTTGGGGTCGGCCGCAGCCCGCACAAGCTTTGCCGCGATCCGACGCCGGGGTTAAAGTGAGGTTCAAGGTCCATGCCGTACTGAAGGCGAGCTATGAGAATAGGAGAACTGGCGAAACGCAGCGGACTGAGTGCCTCGCGAATTCGCTTCTACGAGGCCAGTGGTCTGATTACATCGGTGGCGCGCACGGCCAACGGCTATCGCGACTACACGGCGCAGGCGCTGTGGACCCTGCAGCTCATCGCCAGCGCGCAGGGCGCGGGCTTCACGCTTGACGAGATCCGCCAGCTGCTGCCGACCAGTGCTGAGGGCTGGCAACACGACGAATTGCTTGCCGGGCTCAAGCGCAAGGTCGCCGAGATTGAAGTGCTGCAACAACAGTTGGAACAGAACCGCGCGCAACTGCTGGTGGCCATCGACAGTATTGAAAACCGCCCCGAGGATCGCGCCTGCAGCGATAACGCCAGGCTGCTGATGGAGCGTTTGCTGCAACAGCAGCCGACCTGAACCGGCGCGCCAGGCCGGAGTACGTCGACTCCGGGGCTGGCTGCCTGGCAATCACTTACGCGCTTCGATAATCAGGTTGAACGGTGTCTCTGTGGCTCTTCTGAAGTGTCTGAAGCCGGCTTCCTCGAACACTGCGCGTAAACGCGCTTCGCCTGCCTGCGCACCCAGGCCCAGACCGACTTCCTGGGACAACGAGTTGGGCGTGCAAATAAAAGTCGAGGCAGCGTAGAACAAACGGCCTACCGGCGTACTGTTCTCTTCCAGGCTGTCGTTGGCAAAAGGCTCGACCAGCAATACTGTGCCGTCATCCTTGAGTGCCTTGTAGGCATGACGAGCGGCGCCGACCGGATCGCCCATGTCGTGCAGGCAGTCGAAATAGCAGATCAAGTCGAAGTCGTGGCCGGGAAAGTCCTTGGCGCTGGCCTGGATGAACTGCGCGCGTTCGGCCACGCCGCCTTCGGCAGCTCGCTGACTGGACACCGTGATCGACGGGCTGTGGTAATCGAAACCGTAGAACTGCGAGGCTGGAAAAGCCTGGGCGAGGATCACTGTCGAAGCACCGTGACCGCAGCCGACATCGGCGACCTTGGCACCGGCCTGCAGTTTGTCGATCACCCCGGTCAGTGTTGGCAGCCACTCGGACACCAGATGGGCGCGATAGCCTGGCCGGAAGAAGCGTTCGGTGCCGCTGAACATGCATGGATGATGATCGCCCCACGGCAAGCCACCGTCACCGCGCATGGCCGCGACCAGTTTGTCCTTGTCATGGTAGAGCGCGGCAATCACGGAGGCGCCGCCTGCGGCATACACCGGTGAGTCCTCGATGGCCAGGGCCATGGCCTGTTCCTCCGGCAGGCAGAAACGACCGTCCTGGTGCTCCATATAGCCCGAGGCGGCCTGGGCGCTGAGCCATTCGCGCAGCAGCCGGGCATTGCAGCCGGTCTTTTGTGCGAGTTCGTCGGGGGTGATGAATTGACTGTCGGCCATGGCCCGGTACAAGCCCAGCTCATCGCCGAGAATCAAGTTGGCCAGCAGCGCGGCAGCGCCCATGTCGTTGACCAGTTTGCCCATGAAATCGTTTAGCTTGGCTTCGTCCATTGCGTGTTCTCCTGCAAGAAGTCCAACGTCAACGGGGCCGCCACTGTGGGCGACGACCTCGGGCCATTTGTCGTGAGGCAACTATTAAGTGTAGTTCAGCGTGCCTGGCCGGAAGCCCGCTCGCGCAGGGCCTTGCTGACTTTCGTCTGGATTTCGTAGGCGGGTTCTTCAACCGCATTGAAGTCGCGCGAGTAGCGCCGGGCGAACTCGGCCACCCCCCATTGCTGGTACTGCTGCACATGGTGCAACTCATGGGCCCAGAGCGCGACGTTGTCCTGGGCATCGGCTTCGTTGCGAAAGACGATGATGTCGATCAGGGTCACGGCATTCACATCGGGGTTCTGCAACACCGCGTTGGCGCTGTCCAGGGCCTGCTGGTCACCGACTTTGTAACGCACAGCGTCGAGCACCTGGAAGTCGTAATACGGCTCAAGCTGGGCGCGGATATGCAGCGGGATAGGCAGTACGGTGCCTGCGGCAGCGGTATCGCGCGCCTGTTGCAGGGCCAGGGCCAACGAATTGCTGGCCATGCGTCCAAGGTCGTCGAGCATGATACCGGCCTGGCCCGGGTCGACCGGCGAACAGATGCAACTGCCGAGGCAGATTTCATATTGGCCCACCGGGCAGGCGGCGATGGCGGGGAGCGGGGCGAGCAGGGCAATTCCGAGCAGCAGCGTTTCAACGACTTTCATGCAGGGCCCCGGCGAGAAACTCACGGGAGGCGTTGAGCACTTCCTGCTGACTTGATTCATTGGCCAGCATGCGCGCGATCAGCAGCGCGCCCACGCACTGGCTGAGCAGGGCCCAGGCCAGGTCGGGATCTTCGAGGGTCTCGGCCCAGGCGCGCTGCAGGGTGCGCAACCAGTGTTCGGCTTCTTCACGCACCGGCAGCGGCGCCTGGGCAATCTCGGCGCCCAGGGCCGGGATGGCACAGCCACCTTCGCGATTGTGGACGTGCGCCAGGCTCAGGTAGTGCTCCAGGCAACGTTCAAGGCGTTGGCGGTTCATCGGTTGCTGGGCCATGGGGCTCAGCGACAACTCGCGGCGCACCACCTCGGTGAACAGATCGTCCTTGGACGGGAAATGGTTGTAGAAAGCCCCACCGGTCAGGCCAATGGCTTTCATCAAACCGGCAACGCCGGTGGCATTGAAGCCCCCGCGTTTGGCCAGGGCGCCGCTGCTTTCCAGCAGTTTCTGCCGGGTTTGTTCCTTGTGGGTGGTGGAGTAGCGCACGCCAACCTTCTCCGAATCACTGACTTGACGAAGCCTGGATCATAGCATAGCGTTCGTTTACTAAATGATCGTTTACCAATGGAGGCGATGGATGACCCAGGGCAAGAAAGTGGTGTTGGTAGTGGGGGCCGGCGATGCCACCGGCGGTGCGATTGCCAAGCGTTTTGCCCGCGAGGGTTATATCGCCTGCGTTACCCGGCGCAGCGCCGACAAGCTGCAGCCGCTTGTGGACGAGATACGTGCCTCGGGTGGCGAGGCCTATGGCTTTGCCTCCGATGCGCGCAAAGAAGAGGAGGTGGCGGCGCTGGTCGAACAGATCGAAAGCAGCCACGGGCCCATCGAGGCCTTCGTCTTCAACATCGGCGCCAACGTCCCCTGCAGCATCCTCGACGAAACCGCGCGCAAGTATTTCAAAATTTGGGAAATGGCCTGTTTCGCAGGTTTTCTCACCGGCCAGGCGGTGGCGCGGCGCATGGTAACCCGTGAGCGCGGAACCATCCTGTTCACCGGGGCTACGGCCGGCCTGCGCGGCGCGGCGGGTTTTGCCGCGTTCGCCGGGGCCAAGCATGGCATCCGCGCCCTGGCCCAGAGCATGGCCCGCGAGCTTGGGCCGCGTAATATTCATGTCGCTCACGTGGTGGTGGACGGTGCCATCGACACCGCGTTTATCCGTGACAGCTTCCCGGAACGCTATGCGCTCAAGGATCGCGACGGCATCCTCGATCCTGTGCACATTGCCGACAGCTACTGGTTTTTGCACGCACAGCCGCGTGACGCCTGGACCTTCGAGCTTGATCTGCGGCCGTGGATGGAACGCTGGTAAGCCTCTCATAACAACAAGGACATCAAGCAATGAGCAAGACCGTCGAATTCTTCTTTGACCTAGGCAGCCCGGCCAGTTACCTGGCCTGGACCCAACTGCCAGAACTGTGCGAGCGCCACGATGCGCAACTGGTGTACCGACCGATGCTGCTTGGCGGGGTATTCCAGGCAACCGGTAACGCGTCGCCGGCGATGGTGCCGGCCAAGGCCCGCTATGTGTTTGCCGACTTTCAGCGCTACGCCAAACGCTATGACGTGACGTTGGCATTCCCGCCGGGCTTCCCGATCAACACCCTGGGCCTGATGCGCGGTACCGTTGCGGTACAACTGTTTCAACCCGAACGCTTCGAGGCCTACCTCAATGCCGTGTTCCCGGCCATGTGGGTGCACAAACGCAACCTTGGCGACCCGCAGGTACTGGCAGCGGTGCTGCAAGAGGCCGGATTCGATCCGCAGCAGTATCAGGCCTGGAGCGCAGACCCACAGGTAAAGGCCGTCCTCAAGGAGGCCACCGAAGAAGCCGTGCACCGTGGAGTCTTCGGCGCGCCGACCTGTTTTGTCGGCGAGCAGATGTTCTTTGGCCAGGATCGCCTGGAGTTTGTCGTCGAGGCACTGGGTTAAGCAGGACAGTCAGGTGTAGCGGTAATATTTCCTACAACTGTATGGTCGAGGTGGATCAGGACTCCGTTAGTGTCATTGCAGCCCACAAGAAAAACCTGGATGCCTGCCATGCTCAGCTCAATCGACCTGATAACCGCCTTCGTGCTGTTCGCCTTCGTGTCTTCGATCACCCCGGGGCCCAACAACACCATGTTGCTGGCCTCCGGGGTGAACTTCGGTGTGCGCCGTTCGATTCCCCATGCCTTGGGTATCAGTGTGGGTTTCATGGTCATGGTGCTGGCGGTGGGCTTTGGTCTGGGCGAGGTGTTCAAGGCCTACCCGCCGATCTACACGGTATTGCGCTATGTGGGGGCGGCCTATTTGCTGTACCTGGCGTGGAAGATCGCCACCTCCGGCCCGTTGTCGGTCAGCAATTCTGAAAGCCGCAAGCCTCTGGGCTTCTGGGGCGCGGCGGCGTTTCAATGGGTCAACCCCAAGGCCTGGGTAATGGCAGTAGGTGCAATCACGACCTACACGCCTGCCCAGGGTTATGTCACCAACGTGATCGTCATCGCCACGGTGTTCGCCCTGGTCAACCTGCCCAGCGTGTGTGTCTGGGTGATGTTCGGCAGTGCTTTGCGCACGGTGTTGCAGAATCCGCGCTGGTTAATGCTGTTCAATGTCCTGATGGCGGCGTTGCTGGTGATATCCCTTTACCCGCTGCTGTTTGTAGAATCGAGCTTTTCCTGAATGAGAAAGCTGGCACATGCAGTTGATTCCCTGGTCCCACGACACAAGTGCCGGCTTTACCTTGCGCGGCTGGCGGT
This sequence comes from Pseudomonas sp. GZD-222, assembly GCF_049310525.1. Lineage (NCBI taxonomy): Bacteria > Pseudomonadati > Pseudomonadota > Gammaproteobacteria > Pseudomonadales > Pseudomonadaceae > Pseudomonas > Pseudomonas sp. GZD-222. Next base: position 10,680 of record NZ_JBMOWO010000054.1, on the reverse strand, counting down.
CACCCGCCAGCGGCAAACCGTTGCTGCATTTTCTCCACGGTAACGGCTTTTGCAGCCTGGTCTACCAACCAATGCTGGCGCGCCTGGCGGAACATTTCGACCTCTGGCTGTGTGATGTCCAGGGCCATGGTGATAGCGATCATGGTGGTCCGTTCCAGGGCTGGAACCGCACGGCAGAACTGGCCATCGAGGCGTTCGAGGCGGGCCGTGGGGAGTACGCTGACGTACCGCGATTTGCCGTTGGCCACAGTTTTGGCGGGGTACTCAGCGCGTTGATGCTGGCGCAACAGCCGCAGTTGTTTCAGCGTGCGGTGTTGCTCGATCCGGTGCTGTTCAGTCGCTCGATGATGGGCATGATGGGGGCCGCCGCTCTGGTTGGCCTGCACCGCCACCATGCCCTGGCCCGCAAGGCTGCCACCCGCCGCAGCCATTGGCCGGATCGTGGTGCCGCGCGTGCTTCGCTGGAGGGCAGGGGGATCTTCAAGGGCTGGAGCGAGACCGCCCTGCAGTCGTACATCGAGCATGCCATCGGTGAGTGTGGCGAAGGCGTGGTGCTCAAGTGCCGGCCCAGCCGCGAGGTGGAGATTTTCAGTTCCTTCCCGCGGCGTATGTGGGCTTCGTTGACCAAAGTGCAAACACCGACACTGGTGCTCTATGGCGAACACACCTATCCCTTCGTGCCGCAGTCAGTGCAGCGCTGGGCCCAAGGCAACCGCCAGGTCAGCGCAACTCAGGTGGCGGGTGGTCACTGCTTCATGCAGGAAGATCCGGTGGCGTGCAGTGAGCGGGTGGAGGCTTTCATGCTGCAACAGGTTTGATGCCAATCAGGTTATATCACTGACCTCGAACTCTTTTGCCAGAAAGTCGAGCAAGCTGCGCACGCCCGGCAACAACCCGCGGCGCGAAGCGAACACCGCATGCACCACTCCGCATTCCGGCGCCCAGTCGGGGGTGACCCTGACCAGTTGGCCGTTATCCAGCTGGTCGCGTACCACCACCAGCGGCACATGCACCACACCAACACCGGCGACCGCTGCCTGGCGTAATACCAGCAGGTCGTCGGTGACCAGGCGTGGCTGGTAGCGCAGGCTGGCGCGCGCCGCATCCGGCCCCACCAGTTCCCAGTGGTAGTCGCGTTGCGGCTTGCCCCAGTGCAAGCTCGGCAGGGTATTGAGGTCTGCCGGCACCGGGCGCGTTGGCAGGCGTTCGAGCAGCTCAGGCGAAGCCACCAGGAGCTGGGTGCTGTGGGCCAGGGTCTTCATTACCAGGTCGCTGCTTTCCAGCGGTGGCACCCGCACCCGCAGGGCGATGTCGATGCCTTCCTGAATCAGGTCGACCTGGCGGTTGGTGCTTTCAATGTGCAGCTGCACCAGCGGGCACTGCACCATAAAGCGGGTCAGCATTTCGCCCACCCAGAAATCCAGCAGCGCTGTCGGGCAACTCAGGCGCACGATGCCCTGGGGTTCTGCGCGGTTGCGCTCGATCAGCTCGGCAGCGCTCTCGGCTTCGACCAGCATGGCCACGCAGTGACGGTAATAGGCCTGGCCGATTTCAGTTACGGAAAAGTGCCGGGTCGAGCGCTGGATCAGGCGCACGCCAAGACGTTCTTCCAGCCCGGCAATGCGTCGGCTGAGTTTGGATTTGGGCATGTCCAGGGCGCGGCCAGCGGGGGCAAAGCCGCCGTGATCGACCACCTGGGCAAAGTAGTACAGGTCGTTGAGGTCTTCCACCAGTGTTCTCCATATGGAACGCTGAGGGCAGTTTAACTGATCTACCGCCGATGTCGTTGCGCTCGTATGGTTATAGCCATCCACGAGAGGAGACATCTCATGAAAAAGATCCAAGGCGTCTACAGCAGCCCCAACCCGCACTGGGTCGGCGATGGCTTCCCGGTACGCAGCCTGTTCACCTACGACAACCTGGCCCAGCACATCAGCCCGTTCCTGCTGCTGGACTATGCCGGTCCCCACGATTTCAGCCCGACTACAGCCCGTCGCGGCGTCGGCCAGCATCCGCATCGCGGTTTTGAAACCGTGACCATCGTCTACCAGGGCGAACTGGAGCACCGCGACTCCACCGGAGCGGGTGGTCTGATCGGCCCGGGCGACGTGCAATGGATGACTGCAGCCGGCGGCATCCTGCATGAGGAATTCCATTCCCCGGCGTTTGCCGCCAAGGGTGGCACCCTGGAGATGGTCCAGCTGTGGGTCAACCTGCCGGCCAAGGACAAATCGGCACCGGCCGGTTACCAGACGCTGCTCAGTACGGATATCCCGGTGGTGCCTCTGGGGGCCGGGAGCGGCAGCCTGCGGGTGATTGCCGGTGAGTACCGCGGCCATAAAGGCCCCGCCCAAACCTTCTCGCCCATGGACGTCTGGGACCTGCAGCTCAAGCCTGGCGCCCCGGTTCGCCTGCCTAGCGCAGCAGGGCGCAGTACCGCGCTGGTGGTCCTGCGCGGCAAGCTGCTGGTCAATGGCGAGCGTGCGGTCGGTGCGGCGCAGCTGGTGCTGTTCGACCGTGCCGGTGACGAGTTGTTGCTCGAAGCGCAGACCGACGTGTCGGTGCTGCTGCTCAGCGGTGAGCCGCTGGACGAGCCGATCGTAGGTTACGGCCCGTTCGTGATGAACAGCGACGCCGAAATTGCCGAAGCCTTCGACGACTTCCGGGCGGGCCGTTTTGGCCAGATGAAAGGGTCGGGCGGTTCTCGCCACGACAACTAGTATCAATAACCCGAAGGTCGCCCGGCGGGTGACCTTCGACCTGGCTGCGAGCACAACTTGCAGCCTGACCTCAAGGAGAATGTGTCATGAGTACATTTGCCAACGTTGCCAACCTCAATGGCCAAGTCCCGCGTATCGATCCCAATGATGTCGCGATGCTGCTGATCGACCACCAGAGCGGTCTGTTCCAAACGGTCAAGGACATGCCCATGACCGAGTTGCGGGCTAATGCCGTGACCCTCGCAAAGATCGCCAGCCTGGCCAAGATTCCGGTCATTACCACCGCCTCTGTGCCTCAGGGCCCCAATGGCCCACTGATTCCGGAAATTCACGAAGCCGCGCCACATGCCAAGTACGTCGCTCGCAAAGGTGAAATCAACGCCTGGGACAATGAGGAGTTCGTCAAGGCAGTAGAAGCTACTGGCAAAAAACAGCTGATCATCGCCGGCACCATTACCAGCGTGTGCATGGCCTTCCCGAGCATCAGTGCGGTCAATGCCGGCTACCAGGTCTTTGCCGTGATCGACGCCAGCGGCACCTATTCGAAGATGGCCCAGGAAGTCACCCTGGCACGAGTGGTTCAGGCCGGAGTGGTGCCGATGGACACCGCAGCCGTGTGCGGGGAAGTCCAACGCACCTGGAACCGTCCGGACGCCCAGCAGTGGGCCGAGGCCTACAGCGCCGTGTTCCCGCACTACCAACTGCTGATCGAGAGCTACCTCAAGGCGCAACAGGTCGTCAACGAAAACGAACAACTGGATTCCGCACGCTGATCCCTCATGTCCGGTGCCACAGGGCACCGGCCTACCCACGCAAGGAGTAACACCATGAGCAAGCCCTACGTTCGTCTGGACAAGAACAACGCTGCTGTCCTGCTGGTGGATCACCAGACCGGTCTGCTGTCGCTGGTGCGTGACATCGATCCGGACAAGTTCAAGAACAACGTCCTGGCCGTTGGCGACCTGGCCAAGTACTTCAAGCTGCCAACCATCCTCACCACCAGCTTTGAAACCGGCCCCAACGGCCCGCTGGTGCCAGAGCTCAAGGCGCAGTTCCCGGACGCGCCATACATCGCCCGTCCTGGCCAGATCAATGCCTGGGACAACGAAGACTTCGTAAAAGCGGTCAAGGCCACTGGCAAGAAGCAACTGATCATCGCCGGCGTGGTGACTGAAGTGTGCGTGGCGTTCCCGGCATTGTCGGCGCTGGAAGAAGGCTTTGAAGTGTTCGTGGTGACCGACGCCTCGGGTACTTTCAACGCCCTGACCCGTGACTCGGCCTGGGACCGCATGTCGCAAGCCGGCGCGCAGCTGATGACCTGGTTCGGCCTGGCCTGTGAGCTGCACCGCGACTGGCGCAACGACATCGAAGGTCTGGGAACCCTGTTCTCCAACCACATCCCGGACTACCGTAACCTGATCACCAGCTACAACACCCTCACCAACGGCAAGTAAGCGCGTTTGTTGATCGACGGCCGGGTGCTTGTGCAGCCCGGCCGTTTTCGTTTCTCTGTTTCTCGATCGCTGCAGTAGCACTGGCATCGTATCGCGCAATCAGGCGATGATCAGGCCATGACTCATGTTTCTGCCCTGCACGGCTACCGGCGCAGCGTGCGCCCCGACCGCCTGTTGACCTTCTGGCTGAGCTATCAGCCACCTTTGCACTGGCCATCGTTGCTGGGGTTTCTGGCTGCACGGTGCATTGCCGGCATCGAAACAGTGCAGGGCGGGGTGTATACGCGCAGTGTCGTCGTGGGTGGTTATCACGGCGTTGTTCGGGTGCGGGCGATGCGTGGCCACCGCTTGATGCTGACCGTTACCGGTGTGCCGTCAACGGCGCTCCCCGGCTTGATCGCTCGGGTACGTCGGGTGTTCGACCTGAATGCGCAGCCCGGTCGGATCGAGGCGCAACTGGGCCGTGATCCGTTGATGGCCAGGCTGATCGCCGCTCGGCCGGGGTTACGCGTTCCTCAGGGGTGGGACGCTTTCGAGCAGGCCATGCGCACGGTGCTGGGTCAGCAGATCAGCGTCGCCGGGGCGATGACCCTGGCAGCACGCATGGTGCTTCGTTATGGCCAGCCGCTTGCGTCGCAGGTGGCCGAGGGGACGGGGTTGACCCATGTGTTCCCGACGCCTGGCGCCCTGGTCGAGGAGGACTTGAGCGGCCTCGGCATGCCGCGTTCACGTGCTGCGACGCTGTCGACCATGGCGCGCTCGCTGTTGGATGAACCGCATTTGTTGCGTCCCGGTGCTGACCTGGACAGCTGGGTGGCTCGCCTGTGCCTGTTGCGCGGCATTGGCCCCTGGAGCGCGCACTACCTGGCGTTGCGACAATTGGGTGCCGCCGATGCCTTGCCGTTGGGGGACGTAGCCCTGATCAAAGCGTTGCGCGTGCTGGAGGGGCCGGAAGTGAAACTGGCAGACAGAGCGTTAGCCTGGCGCCCATGGCGCGCCTATGCTGCCCAGCACCTATGGGCATCACTGAGCTGAATCAGCTGGACTGGCGCCATCTCACTTCGGTGATGCCATAGCGTTCCGCCAGAGGCTTGCTGACTTTTTTCACCTTCTCGCGCCCGTAGCGGCCAATACGGCCAACGCCAGCGTCGCAGCTTGCCCAGTGCCAGGCTTCGGTGTTGTCCATCATTTCGGCGCGGATGATGAACGACTTGTGCTCACCGTGCAGCAGGTAATCGATGATGAAAAGTTTTGCGTTGTTCATAGGGCTAAAAGATCCTTTCAGTGCATGACCGAGAACATCCCTTCAATGTTCTTAGTGAGTCTTGCAAGGCTGGAAAAATTCCATCGGATTTCAACCGTCAATGCGCGCCGCTTACCGTCAGGTGGCGAGCGTCTTGTGCGAACACCACCTGTTCCAGCCGGTGGGCAATGCCGCAGGCCAGCGATTCGTAGGCCGGGATGACTTTTTCTTCGGCCGACAGGCATTGGAAAATGTCCAGTTTGCGCTCGGCGTGAGCGGTTTCCAGTTCGAAGATACGCACATAGCGCTCCAGGTCATTGTTCAGGCTCGACAGGTACTCGCGCAGGCGCGAATGGTCGACTGCACTCTGGCTGAAGTGCCAGGTCATGGGATGGATCAGAAAACGTGAATGGGGCGCGGCGATGCGCTCGGCGGCGGCCAGGAACATGATGATGCCCATGGACTCGATGTTGCCGGCATTGACCGCACACAGAGGCACCGGCAAGGACTTGAGAAAGCTGTAGATCGAGAAGCCGAAGTTGGTGCTGCCACCGGTAGTCGACAAGAACAGCAATAGCGAGGTAGCGCCTTCATCGACGGCTTGCAGGCAGCGGTCACGAAAGCGTTCTGTGGTGTCCTGGTCGATCTGGCAATGGAAATGAATGACGTGCTGAGTCATTGCAGGGCCTCAGGGCCGACGCACCCAGGGTGCGCCGGTCGTTCGTCCATCAGCTACGGCCGCCACCGCTTGGTTTGCGGGCCTGGTCTTTATCCATGTCAGGTTTACGCGGCTGACTGCCCGCTTGGCCACCAGAAGCCTGACCGCCTTTCTTGGCGGCGTCGGAGGCTTTCTGTCTGTCGGTGGTGGAATTTCCAGGATTCGAAGTGTCTTTGTTAGCCATGATTCTCTTCCTCTTTTCAATGTTTGCAAGGCATTTGCCCTACACAGAGTGGGAGGCAGGGGTGGCGGGCAAAGTTTGAAAAATTTTGCCGGTGAGGGACGAGCGGTCGAGCCTCGCCGTTCATCTGCACCGGGTCATGCTGCCTTGAACTTTGCCGCTGGCAAGGGGCTCATCTATATGACCGTCCATGCTGATTGGTGCGCTGCATGGAGGAAACGCCGACGCATCAGTAATTTCAATTGGCCGCGAAGGCTCGTTCAGGAGTAACTGGAGAGTGGGGCCTTCTGACAGGAGGATCGCAACATGCTACTGATTGGCGTTTCCGACCTAGAGTTATGCCAGCTCATCGAGCAGGCGTTTTTACCTGACCGCTGTGTGGTGTCCTGCACCGACAGTCAACACCTGACCATTCAGTTGGGGCAAGGTGACAGCCTGGACGATTGCCTCACGGTTACCGGCATTCGTGTGCACAGCCTGACCAGCTGTCACGAACTGGCTGCGCTGGTTGCGCAGGTGCGCGAAGAAAAAAGTCTGGCGCAAAGCCACATTCCGTTTCAGCCCCGGGCTTCTGCCTGAGCCGTGCCGGGGGGAGGGCGTTTTGGAACCCTCCCCAACGCGGCTGGGTGCCAAGTTGGTGTCAGGCGACGTCGACCAAGACGATCTCGCTGTCTTGCAGCGCTGTCACCCGCAGTACCTGCTCATCCTCGATTGCTATGCCGTCGCGCGCTTCGGCGCGCAAGCCGTTGACTTCGACCAACCCCTTGGCCGGTACCAGATAACCGCGTCGACCGGCTTCAAAGCGGTACTCGGCGGTTTCTCCCGCTTGCAAGGCGGCCGCGACCAGACGCGCATCGGCGCGAATGCGCAGACTGTCCTCATCACCCGCACGGCCACTGGCCAGAGTCACGAAGCCTTCACCGCGCTCGCCTTTCGGGAACGGCCGGGTGCCCCAGGACGGTGCTTGTCCGACGCGCTCAGGGACGATCCAGATCTGGAAGATCCGGGTGTCGACCTTTTCCAGGTTGTACTCGCTATGGGTGATGCCGGTACCTGCACTCATCACCTGCACATCACCGGCCTCGGTACGGCCTTTGTTGCCGAGGTTGTCCTGGTGGCTGATGGCGCCTTCGCGGACATAAGTGATGATTTCCATGTCGCGGTGCGGATGCGGCGGGAAACCACTGCCGGCAGCAATCAGGTCGTCATTCCAGACACGCAGGTTGCCCCAGTGCATCCGTTGCGGGTCGTAGTACTCGGCAAAGGAAAAATGATGGTGGGCGTCGAGCCAGCCATGATTGGCATGGCCAAGGCTCTTGAAAGGGCGCAGTTGCAGCATGATGGGCTCTCCTGGTGAGTCGGTTGATGGAGCGATCATCGCTGAATCTATAATCGAAAATAAGCGTAAATTTCGGCTGATTTCAATCGAAATAGTGGATGTATCTAGCTAGGGTGATTTATGCGTTTCATCGTCTAATTCACTGATCTTCAAGCATTCAGCTGGTGATTTTTGTCTGATGGAGCGAACATGAGCGCAGGTTTTTTCTTGTTGGAGTCGGTGTGTCTGAAGAGCGTCCCAAGCTACCCCCGGAGTTGACTCCGCCTGCGCAAATGCCCTGGGTCCGGCGCCTGGTGGCGCGCATGCTCGGCCGTGGCTTGAGCCGCTTGCAGGCCCAGCACCGTGACTCCTGGTTTCAGGGCCACGCCAGTGGCCAGCGCACCGGGCATGCCGACGGTTTGCGTGAAGGCTACGAAGAAGGGCGGGTGGACGGCTATGAAGCAGGCCGTCAGGTCCTGGTGATTCGTGACACCCGCCCTGACGGCCACGGCGTGCCCGGCCAGGACGACCACCTGTTCGACGACTGGCGCCTGCCGCTGACCGCCGAGTTGAAGAAACGCTTCAAGGCTGACGTTGCCCAGCGCCTGCCGGCGCATGCGCAGCCAAGCGCGGCGCAGTGGAAGATGATCTTCAGCGATACGCCGTCCACCTGCGTCATCGCCGGTGCCGGCGCCGGTAAGTCGACCTCGCTGGTGCTGCGGATCCTGCTGTTGCGTCATTACCTGGGCTTTGAGCTGGACGCCATGACCGTGGTGACCTTCACCCGCGAGTCGCGCAAGGATTTCATTGCCCGTCTGGTGCAGGTCTTCAGCCTCTGGCAGCTTGCCTTGAATCCCGCCCAGGCCCGCGAATTGGTGCGTACCTTCCACTCGCGCATCCTGCCCTTGGTACGCAGCTTGCCGGGCTTCAGTCAGGTGCGCGCGTTCGAGACCCTGGGCAGCGAGATGCCAGGGGGCAGCGAGGCCAACGCTGAAAGCAATCCTTTTGACCTGCGCATCAACGACGCCCAGCGCCAGCAACTTAACCTGTGCTACCGCGACCTGCTCAAGAACAGCCCGCGTTTCGCCGAGCTGATCGCCGGCCTGCGCCGCGAGGCGCTGCAGCTCAAGGCGCTGGATCGCGATCACCCTGATGTGCAAAAGCGCGTAGCCGTGACCCAGCTATCGGCCAGCCGTGACGAAGAACTGTGCGACACCCTCGAGGACCTCTGGTTCGCTGCCGGTGCCTGGCCGATCAAGGGCATCGAGCCGAGTCGGGAGACGGTCGAGATCAACGGCAGGCGCTTCCACTTCCATGGCCATATCGCCGAGCTGGACGCCTGGGTTGTGCTGGGCTTCGACCCTGGTGAAAACCAGCAGTACAAGCGCCCCGGGGCCAAGCTGCCGGTCTGGGCGGAGTGGGTGATAAAGCGCACTCTGTTTCAAGCTTTCTGCGATAAGCCTGTGATTTGGTTGGAAAATTATGCTGCAGCCAAGCGCCTGACATCTTCTCTGGCTGGCGATGCGGTGGCCGGGCCGGGGTTTGATTACAAGGTCAAAGGTGAGCTGTCGGCGGTGCCGCTGCTCGATGCCTTTGTCGGTGCTGCAGGCTTTATCGAGAACCTCGGGCTTGAGGTCAACAAGGCCGTGGGCGCCATGAGTTTCCCGGCAGGTGACAGCGATGCGCAGTTCTTCGAAGCCCTGAGCCTGTACTGGAAAGCGCTGGAGGCGCACCTGCTTGGCCAGTCGCCGCCGATCATGAGCTACAACCGCATGTTCGCCTTGTTCGGCGAGAACAATCCGGAGAACCTGCGCCTGCTGCCTGATCCGTTGCTGCGCCCGCTGGCACACCTGATGATTGACGAGTTCCAGGATGTCTCGCCGCAGATTGTCTCCTGGCTACGGGCGTGCCTGCGCGAGATCCGCCGACGCGGCCCGGCCCTGAACGTCGGACGGGTAGCCCAGCATTCGTCGCTGTTGTGTGTGGGCGATGACTGGCAGTCGATCTACGGCTGGCGGGGCAGTTCGCCCAAGTACTTCATGGAATTCAACAAGGAGTTTGTGGCGCCGAGCACTACCCGGGTGATGCTCGCCGACAACTACCGCAGTCATCAGCACATCATCGATGCGGCCGAACATATCGTGAAGTCGGCACCGGCCATCAGTGGCAAGAAGGCCAAGGCCTGCGGGCCGGCGGCCGAGGAGCCGATACCGGTCAAAGTGCTGGAGCGGGATGAAGCGGCGTTGGCAGAAACGCTGATGGAACACTACCGGCGTGGTGAGTCGGTGATGATGTTGTTTCGAAAAAGTAGCGATAAGCTATTGATTTCAGAGCATATAAAGCCACTCGTTAATCATGAGGCGGGGCTGCCGGCCGGTCAGCGGCGGTTCCGTCAACTGACCTACCACAGTGCCAAAGGACTGCAGGCAGACGCGGTATTCATGCTGGGTGATTGTCAGCACCTGACCAGTTCGCCGTACAAGAACCAGGTGTACCGTCAGGCGGGTCTGGGGCGTGCGGGCGATCCGCTGGCGTTTGATAACGCCCAGAAGAATGAGGTGCTGCGTCTGGCTTATGTGGCCATTACGCGTGCGGCCAAGCATTGCTATTGGTATGTGGAGAAGCCGAACGCAGAGGCAGCCAACCTGCCCAGGGCGTCCAGTCAGGTAGATGGACGCAAGGCGTTTTTCGAAGATGGGCGTGAAGCTGCGGGCTGACTGTAGGATTCACCGGAGCGCCGGACCGCCGCGATGGGGCGCAGCGCGGCCCTAAAAATCGGGACTGCTACGCAGTCCATCGCGGCGGTCCGGCGTCCCGGTGAATCCGCTTGTGTCTTGAGGTAGGAATAGAATCTGAGGTGAGAGCGGTGAATGGCAAGTTGCTAATCCGGGGTGCCTAGAGCACGTGTAGGAGCACAAGCTGCCATTCACCGTTCCACTTTGGCGAGAGCCCGAACAGTTGGATGAGGGCCAAATCTCGAATCACAAGCGTGGGCCAAGCCAAAGTTCTCTCACTCGTTGAGTCTAAGAGGTTTTGGCCATGTCTT